>JASMGS010000031.1 GCA_030751155.1 Candidatus Nitrosopelagicus sp. | reverse complement strand
ACTAAACAATTCAAAGTAAAGATTGGTTACATTCCTTTTCCGGGTACGCTAAATGTAAAACTAAATCAGTTGCAGGCTACTCAAATCATTCAACAGTTAGATGATCTTGACAATGTAATTATAGATCCATTTTCTGATGGAAAAAGAACATATGGTTGGGTAAAATGTTTTCATGCTACGCTGAATGATTCTATCAAATGTGAATTAATACGTCTTGAAAGAACACATCATGATAATTCAGTAATTGAATTGGTATCAAAAAATAACTTACGTAAAATTGCTAGGTTGAAAACTGGCTCTAAAGTTACGATTAAAATCGATTATTAAATCATAGTAAACTACAGACCATGAATATCCTTTCCGTATTTTTTTTCGATCTCTGAGCTTGACAGTTCAGGTACTGGAGATTGCAGTCTTACTATCTCAACATCAAGGTTGATCCGTTTACATCCATCAGATATGAATTGTTCCTGATGAACTTGATCATATCCTAGCACAATGATGTCTGGTTTTATCGCTCTTACCGTCTCAAAAATATCATCATCATGACCAACAATGGACTCATCAACCATAGATAAGCAGCTTACTAGTTCACGTCTTAATTCTTGATTATGTAATGGCGGTCTCTTTTTCATCTTTTGAGCAGTTTTGTCAGTAGCAATTGCAACTACCAACACATCGGCTAAGGCTTTTGCTGCATTAAGCGTATGTATATGTCCTGGATGAATTATATCAAAAACTCCTCCAGCTAACACAATTTTTTTTGTTGGTGATTTTTTTAAATCCAATGGTAGTTCCTCATTATTTCTTCACTTTTTAACGCATCGTTAAATTACATTTTTGGGTCTATACCCTTTGCCATTCTTAGCGCATCTACCAGACCGTCTGCATAACCAATACTCAAAACTGCATTTTCATCCTTTCCTTGTTTTAGGAAATTTTCTGCGTCGTTAATGTATAATTCCGCATTCTCAAAAACTTCTTGGAATTCTTTCGTGTCATTATACAGTGGTCTAATTTCTTCTAATGCTTTCCTAACCATTGGCACATATTTTTCAATCATTTGCACTGAAGTACTTTTAATTCTAGTTGAATTATCTGATGGTTTATCTAAGCATTCTGTCAGCACGTTAATTGCATCTGATTCTGTAAAATGTAATTTTCCTGTAATAATTATACTGTGTGGCGGTTCGCCAAAGTCAACTTTAAGCAGATTACTGAATTTTCCAGAGATAATTTTTTGTGTTTCAAATCCAATTCTTGAAGCAATTATAGCAAACGTATCATTGTTTAGAACATTTCTTTTTTGTTCCTTTTCAACATCCAGTAGGTTTGAAATTGCATCCTTTGGGTCAAGAAAATAGTTTTCATCATGATTGTATTCTAATAATATTATAGAATGAAGACCCTGTGTTAAATTCTTGAAAATAGCAGTGTAAGGAGTTATTGTAGACTTTTTTTCATTCATTATAGTTACCATTCTCCCAACTTTGTAGAATTGCAATCCAGCTTCACCTGTCATTGATGTTATTGCTGAAGCAGAATGAATCGTGTTTGTTTCAATATTTTCTAATTTTGCTCTAGTCCTAAGTTCTATGTGCGTTGTTGCCACGTATGGATCTCCGTATGATAATAAGACAACAGTAGAACTTTTTGACGTCTTGAGTATCTCTTGTCCATCCTCAACCAACCATCTTTTTGCAATTTTGAAACTTCCATTAACCATGTTTTTAATTTCGTCTTCATGTTGCTTGGAAATTGGACTTGTGAATGCTTCTAGATATACAAAATCTGCTTCCTGAATGATTTTTACAACTTCAATTGGAATTGATCGAGTGCCAGATATACCTAGTCCTACAAACCACAGCATTACTTGATTTTATCATGCAGTCGTTTTAAATGCTGTATGGTTCTTTTCAGAACCTCTATTCCTCGAAGGTATTCGTCAATGGAGATTTTTTCATCAGTTGTGTGCGCAGCATGAGGATCACCTGGACCATAAGTCACAACCGGAATACTCAGTTTGTTGCCTATAACATTCATGTCGCCCGTACCTGTTTTTCTAATCAATGTAGGCCTATTCTTTTCTATGTCTAAAATTCCTAGAGTGAGCGCCCTTACAAGAGGAGAACTGTGTTCTGCCTCAAATGGTTCAGTTTCATCTATAATTGAATAGAATGCCTCTACTTGTTGCTTTTTAGAAATTTCCTTTACTACTTCGGAAATTTTTTCTTCAACTGACTTGCAACTAGTACCAACTGGGATTCTGATATCCAATGTTGAATCACATTCCCTAGGTGTAACATTATGGCTTAGACCTCCCTTTATTTCCGTTATAGTGGCAGTCAACATCATTCCTTTCGTTTTGTTTTCTTGTCCTGATTCTAGTTTAGCTTTGATTTCATTAACAAATAGTGATGATTCTTCAATTGCATTTTTTGCCAGCCAAGGAGCACTGGCATGCGCACTATCTCTAACACTGATTTTCAAATTAATGGCAATACGTCCTTTGTATCCAATGGTGATTTGTTTTGTTCCACTTGGCTCACCAAATATCGCATAATCTACATCTGGTTTGTCACTAGTCAGACTTTTAATTCCAGTAGCATTACCTTCCTCATCTACTGCACCTACAAACGTAACAGTACCATTATTTTCCTCTACACTTGCAGCAGCAAACAGCATTGCAATAAGTGGACCCTTTGCATCAGATGAACCTCTTCCAAAAATATAATCATCTTCCTTCCTTACCCTAATTCTTCCTGGCACAGTATCCATATGTCCACATAACATAATTTTTGGCGACCCGGAACCTTTTGTGGCAATAATATTACCAACATCATCTGTGTGTATGTCCCTGAAACCTAAATCCTCACATACAGTAGCAAGAAAGTCAGCTAGGCTTTTTTCACGTAATGATGGAGTGTATAGCTTTAACGCTCTCTCTAACGTCTTTACATAATGTCTTGTTGTAACGGTGAAGTGTTGTTCCATTTTTACCTACTCGAGTTTTTTAGATAGTCTAACATCTGTGTTGGAATATCATTGCCTGTTACTTTCACAACATTCCGAAACTCCGTTGTGTTATTAATCTCATGAACTACTAATCCCTTGTCATTACTTTCCATTAGATCAACACCGACAATTTCCCCTTGAACAGCGTTTTTAGCTTTTATGCAAATATCTTCCAACTCATTTGAAACTTCACACACTTCTGCGGAACCACCCAGGTGTGTGTTTGTTTTCCAATTAGAGTCATTAGAAACTCTGTAAATTGCACCAGCAACAGTATCACCTATTACTATTGCACGTATGTCCCTAGGAGGTCTCTGCACAAATTCCTCCAAGAAGTACATTTGATAAGCTGGATGCATCGATTCCCTTGCGTCAATAACACCCTCAGCTGAATCCCTGTCATTTAGTTTTGATACCATTCGACCCCAGCTGCCAACAGTTGGTTTGATGATCTTTGGGTATCCAGTTTTTTCAAGCGATTCCATGGCAGATTCTTTCGAAAAAGCTATTGTAGCTTCAGGCGTAGGAATTCCTGCCTTTTGCAACAGCATATGTGTGAAAAGCTTGTTTCCAGCAAGAAGTCCAGTGTTTAGGCAGTTGACTACCCTAGCACCAAGACCTTCAAGTGTTGCAGTAGAATGAATATTCCGGTAATAGCTTACACAGCGCTGTAAGACAGTCCCAAATTCATGCGTATTTTCGTTCAAATCTACAGACAGTTGTTTACAGTCAACCATCTCAATCTGCATATCATGCCTCTCCGCGGCTTTGATCAACAGTTTTTCTTCGAGACGGATTGTATCATAAAGAACTGTGATTTTATCGGTCACTGCCCCCAGTCCTCTCCAACAGTTTGGGCCGGTTTTAGCTCAAATCCATCAGAACCCTTAGCCAGTTCGAAGCTTGCTCCACATTCAGCGCAGGTTACAATCTCACCATTCACTGCATCTTCAGGGATAGTTATTTCTGCATCACATTCAGGACAATTAGTCATTTCTGTACCTCCTTCATTTTTTGTCACTAATTATCTTTCTTTCCATTTCATCTTCAAGTGGTATATCAAGTAGATCACCCATTCTAATATTCTTCAAACCTGCGGCAATATTTTTTGCATTATCTGTATCTTTTTTCATACCTAAGAGTGACATTAGATATTCTGCGCCAGTCTTACCAGCTAATTC
>JASMGS010000030.1 GCA_030751155.1 Candidatus Nitrosopelagicus sp. | reverse complement strand
GTTGAAATTACTTTGACGAATAAGTTAAATCGCAGTCGAATCAACTCGCTTTAGTTTGCGTCTTAGAAGATTCAGAATTAGAGCTTTTCGTTGTATTCACGACTCTGGCGATGTCACAGTAGGTGATTTAGCCGCATTTGTAGGAAGGAATGAAAGTGGTAAAACAACAATACTTCAGGGACTAATCTTACTGAATAGAGATGAGATTGTATCAGAGCTTGATCTATGTGATGAAATGGTTGAAGAACTCAAATCTGAAATAAATGTTGCTGAAGGAGTGTTTGAATTAAATGAGCATGAAAGAGAATTTGTTAAGGAAAAGTTTCCTAGTTTAGATATTAAAAGATTAAAAATTTTTAGAACCAATAAAAATCCTGAAATTCAGTATGATTTTGAGGATGGAAAAATTGGTGAGGAACAAAATACAAATCTGAGATCTTGGCAAAGTATTACTTCAGATTTACAAAATTTTATTGATACTATCCCAAATCATATTCAAGAACAACTTGATACTGATTTTTTCCAACTTAGTTCTCCACCAAAAACTATTGGTGATTTTAAAAAAGATCTTCAAATATTTGATGAGAATATTAAATCTGTAGCGTCTGAAGAGGAAGAAGTTGTTTCTGAATGGAATGAATTGTATCCGAAGATACTAGAAAATTCAAATGGTTTTTTGAATACTTCAGAAAGGCTAGAATTAGAAGAATTCATCAAGGATAATTTGCATCCACGTATTGTTTACTTTTCTGATTACAAGAAAATTCTTGGAAACATAAACCTTCAAGATTATCTTCATGGTGTAAAATCTTCTACCAGTGGAAATGTTGAATATGTCGAAGAATTTGACAGAGTTGAAACTGTAAGAAATTTGTTTTATCTTGCAGAACTGGAATTGGATAAACTGGAAGAGTATCAAAATAGTCCGTCAAAATTAATTAAACTTCTAAATCAAGCAAGTAAAAAACTTACAAGTCGCTTAAATCCTGCTTGGAAAGGAGAACCAATTCATGTGGAATTAAGATTTAACCCTGGAAATATTATGAGTGTGATAATATCTGATGTTCATAGAGATGGTACAATTACTAATACTGGTTTGTTAAATAGAAGAGCTGAAGGTTTCAAATGGACGTTTTCATTTATTATAAATTTTGCAGCCGAAACGCAGAGATCAGAATTAAAAGAAGCAATTTTGTTACTTGATGAACCAGCTAGAAATTTACACCCAACACAACAACGTGGTATCTCTGATCTACTCAAGAATCTTGCGGGAACGAATCAGGTTTTATATGCTACACATTCACCGTTTATGATTTTTGATTATACTCCTGGTAATCTTCTAGTAGTAGAACTAGAAAGAAAGAAACATCTCAGCAAAATTTACTATGAATATTGGAAGGCAGATGATGCTACTCTCATACCAATCCTATATGGTTTGTCAAGAGGACTAGTTGAATCAACAGTGGATAGAGAAATTGGTAGTAATTCACGGCCTATCATTATAGTTGAAACTATGTCAGATACAATGTACCTAAATGCTTTTGATAAGTTTCTTCAGGATCCAAACATATCCATGAATCCGTTAAATGTTATACCAGCTTATAATAAAAATTCAGTATTACCATTAGCAATTTTTTATCGTGATCATGGATATAACACCTTCATCCTTCTTGACAATGATAACGAGTCTAAACAGATTGCTGAGCAATTAAAAAATAATAAATTTTCAGAAGTACAGACCATATTTTTTGAAAGGGAAGGAAAACTTCTTCAGTCAATTGAAGATTATATGGTGACTGAAGATTATTTGTATGCTGTAAATCAGACTTATGAAATAAAACTTCGAAAACAGGGATTCGAAAATTTAACCAGTAACCAAGTGATGGTCCAAGGGAAAAAAGGTGTTGTCGAAAATCTGACAGCAGTTTGGGATGAGCACCGTGAGGATGAATGGGGAGAATTTGAAAAAGAGGAGATTTGTAGATATGTCTGTGAAAAAATTGCTTTGGGAGACGCAAGATTTTTGACTGAAAAGACGAAAGACCAGGTTCGTACATTATATAGATTAATTGCTGAACGAATACGTCAACATCAAAATTCCCTGTCTAATAGACGAATTATAAAAAAATGAAAGTTATTTCTAGTCTAAAACTGAACCAAATTAGTCATAAAGTAATTAAAGTTTAATGACAGAGAAAAATATGAATCCTATGAAAAATTATTCCAAAGTGAATTTTATAATCATATTATTAGCAGTTGTAAGTCTTTTAGTGGTTTTTCCAGTTTCAGAAATTACGGCGGCAGAAACTATTTCTGTTAATGCTAAAAATCTGGATAATACAATAATCATAGAGTTTTCAAACAGTCCAAATAATACCTCAGAAATAAAGACGGTTAAGGTATGGTTAGGTGGAGATAAAACATTCAAATCATTCAAGACAGAATCTGGATGGGGAGGAGGAACATATTCTGATGGTAAACTGCTAGTGTTTACTGCAGTAGATAGTCTAAAGTCTGGTGAATCAGTAAAATTTGGTCTTATAACAAACCAAAAAGTAACTGGAATAAATTGGAAAGCACTTGATAAAAATGATAATGCCATAGATACAAACAAGACTCCGATTCAGGAAATCAGTCAAGATTTGCCAAATATTCCTACATCAGAACATGAAACCACTCAAATCAGTGGTGATAAAATCAAATTCATCCCAGAAAAAATTAGAATCGCCTCTAGTGAAAGATTGATAGGTAATGGATTTAATCCAAATGAAGCATTACAATTATTCCTGAATGATACTCTATTAGAATCTGTTAGGACAGATCAAAATGGAAATTTCATAACTAAATTAAATATTCCGGCTACAACCAAAATTGGAATTAATGACTTTCAAATAAAAAGACAGGATGGTGTATACGAAAGTACTAAATTGAAAATAAATGATTCGTTAAATCGATTTTATGAAACTGAACATAGGTTTGGTATAACAACTATACCTGAAACTATAAAATTAGAAGATACATTAAGTATTTCAGGTACTGCAAAAGCACAAAGTGGAATTATACTTTCATTCAAAAATGGAAATGTTTTAGAAAGCAAACGGGTTGTAGTAACTGATGCTGCTGGAAAATGGAATTATGATGACATTATAGGTTCGGATACACTTGTGGGTGCAAAATCTGTAATTATTGAAAATGACCAAAAAAGTATACTAAAAAACATAACAGTTACATCAGATTTTGTTTTTCAAATGATTTCATCATCTGATCGATATGATACTGGAGATACTGTAACCATAACTGGTACTGCTGAAGCAAATCAAGAACTCACTTTAAGTATTATAGATCCCAAATCTGTTACTATTTTATTTGATACTATACAAGCAGATGGAAGTGGAAAATTTGAATATAAATTTCCCGTTACATCCACATTTACAAGTGGAACATATGCAGCTATAGCAAAAACTCTGGATAATAGCTCTGAAGCTACAATTTTTGGTATTGGTTCAGCACCAACAGACAAAATTATTGTTTTACTTGATCAATTAAATTTTCAAACAACTGCTGACTTACCTTTACGAGTTGTTGGACCTTCGTCATCAACACTAAATGTTCGAATTATCGATTCTGGAGATACTATCAAGGTGACTGAGAGTCTTACTACAAACTCTGCTGGTAATGGTCAAATTACTTTAGATTTGAATGGATACAAGTCGGGGGTATACAGAGCTGTAGTTTCATATACAAGTATAGAAGATATAGCTAAATTTTCTGTTGGATTACAAACCGGAACTGGAGTAATAACATTAAGTCCTACTAAATCTACCTATCAACCTGGGGAAGAAACTGTTGTGATTGGTCAAACTGCCAATAGTAATGCTATACTATTCCTATCTCTAATTAATCCAAATGGTGACAAAGTATCAGAAATAGAATTATTTTCTGACAAAAATGGACAGTTTACTTCAAATTTGCTTCGAATACCTCTTGATGCACCTCCAGGTGTATGGACAATCGAAGCTAACAGTCGTTTAGATACAGCTAGTGCTACTATAGATGTTGAAATTTAGATCATAGTGTTTAGTATCAAAACAATTTTTATTCCTCATATATTCTTGAAATTATATGAACTTGAAAGAAATAATTGCAGACTACCAAGATTTTCCTAAAAAAGGTATTCTCTTTAGGGATTTTAGTCCAATTCTTAAAAATCCTGCTGCAATGGAATTTATTATTGATGAATTTTCAAAAAAGTTTCATCCTAACGACGTTGATGTATTTGTTGGAATAGAATCAAGAGGGTTTATTGTTGCGTGTGCTCTTGCTCAAAAATACAATAAAGGAATGGTTTTGTTAAGAAAAGCTGGTAAACTTCCAGGAAAAACTGAAAAAATTTCATACACAATAGAGTATGGAAAAGCTACTATGGAGATTCAAAAAAATGCATTAAAAGAAGGAGAGCGTGTGGTGATTTGTGATGATTTGTTGGCTACTGGTGGAACAGCACAAGCAGCTGCAAAATTAGTGGAGAAAATGAATGCAAAAAACACTGGTTTTGCATTTATCATAGAACTAACTGATCTAAATGGAATTGAGAAGATCAGTAAATACAAAACTGTTGCACTGGTACAATACTAATGACTGATCAGCAAATAGAGATCGGGATTTTTGGTGGAACGGGAATTTATGATTCTGGCTTGTTAGAAGATAGTAAAGAAATCACAATAGAAACTCCTTATGGTAAAACATCTGATACAATAACAGTTGGGCAATATAATGACAGAAATATTGCCTTTTTACCTAGACATGGAAAAAAACATACCA
>JASMGS010000029.1 GCA_030751155.1 Candidatus Nitrosopelagicus sp. | reverse complement strand
TCTTTGATTCTTTTCAATTCATTCACTCCATTATTTATGTCATTTAATGAACCATTAAAAAGAATAGAAACATCTGCCCTTCCTGTAACAGTCATAACTTCTTTCATCGGTTTACGTTTTTTTGAAAGATAACTTATTACTTTATCAATCTTACCTGGATTGACTGTGATTAGACATAATGCATACATGATGAATACTATGTTAAACATGCATAAAAATTTAGTTAGGCTATTCAGAAGCATCCTGTGAACGTGATTCTTCCAAATACGCCTTTCTCTCTTCTGATACCTTCTCTGTATCAATTTCTAAATCATCATCAATCAGAACTATCCCAGAATCATCATAAGTATCCAAATTCTTACTTTTTGCTTTTGATTTCTTCTTTATTTTAGTTGATGAAGTTTTTTTACTGGCTTTTTTGGCTTTTGTAATTTTTTCAACCATATATTTTCAGAAAATCAGTATAAAATCTTCTATTAAAATATTGTCATTGCAAAATAATATAAAATTTTAATGCCAGAGGCGGGATTTGAACGCGCGACAGCTCGGTCTTCAGCCGAGTGCTCTCCCAGGCTGAGCTACCCTGGCACAACGCAATTCAAATTAATAGGGATTTAAGGTTGTCTTTTATACTATTATTTGTTAATTATTAAATTTGTGCTTGGAATAACTATCATATTCTAATTTTGGATTATATCTGAAAAAATAATAAATTTATGATTAAATTGATGCAAGTATAATCCAAAATAATACCAATTCTATGTTTCATTTTATGAAATATAGAATTAACATTCATAAAACAATCTAAGATTTGTAAAATAAAAAAAATTTATGAGTGTGATCAAAATAGATACTTTATGATTTTAAATTTTTTCCAAAGAGTTATAGAATTAAAAACTGTTCCTAGACAAGGTTGGAAAAATAAACTTAGATTAAATGATGTTGAATCTGTTGCAGAACATACTTACTCTACGGCAATTTTATCTATGATATTTTCTGATTTACACGGATTTGATACTGAAAAAATCATCAAGATGGCATTGATACATGATTTAGCAGAATCAGTGATAGGTGACTTAACACCTAACCAAATACCAAAAAATAAAAAAAATAAACTTGAGAATGCTACAATGAAACAAATATTGAAAAACCTCCCAAAAAAAATATCAAATGATTATTATCATATTTGGGATGAATATCAAAAAAAATCCTCAGATGAATCCATACTACTACATGAAATTGATAAACTAGAAATGGCATTGCAGGCTAAATTCTATCAGGATCAAGGTATATCAAAAAAAGATCTGCGATCATTTTTTGCAACCGCTGATGCCCAAATAACAAATAAACATCTACGGCAACTACTTAGATCATTTTTAGAATAATAAGATGTAACTAAATACCAATAAATTTTCTTTTTGTGAACAAAGTTATTTTTTAACTTTAAAAATAGGTCTGATTATCATGAGTTATGGTAGCAAGAAGGCATAAAAAAAAATCAGCAAAACATAGAAATCGTGGATCAGGTCATGATTCAATTGCCAATAAAATAATCCATGAAATTATTAATGCTAAATATGATATTACTGAAAATGAGGCTAATCTAGTTAAAGATGCCTTAAACTATTCTACTGAAACAAGAACTATGACTTCATTGATGAAAAAAGATTTGGAGTCAGTAACTAGCTCAATTTTTAAATCCAGAAGAAAACTGATTGAAAAAAAAGTATCTGTTGATATCTTAAAGGCATCCATAAAGGAAAAAAAAGATATTGTGAAAAAAGCATCATCATATGTGTCTCATATGAAAACAAAATTAACGAATGAAAAAATTCAGATGCTTAATACACAAAAAGGCCTCTTGGAGATAACAAAAGCAATTGATGATATCACAAAAGTCACGTCAAAATTAAGTGATGCAGATGCAGATGCCGCAACATATGGACTAAAGGCTTCATTAATTGCTAAAGAGGCAAATTCTAAAAAAGCAGAAGTGCAGTACAATTCTACAGAAAAATTAGCTAACCAAGCAGCAAATAGACATGATGATGCAGTAAAATCACTTGAAAAATTAGAACGCTCATTTGCTCATGAATCTTCAAACCTAAAAATAATTACTGATAATATGAAAGATGCATTTGACACACTAACTAATACATACAATGATGTGAAAGATCTTTCATTAAGTTTGTTGGATGAAGCATTTGTTCCAGAAAAATCAAGTCAAACTACTGACACTCTTGCTGTGCAATAAATAATTTTATGAAAATAAAAAAATCATAAATGTATTAATAATAATCATTACAATAAATAGTGTGCAATATTTTCTAGCTTTAAAATTGGGTCAGAAACGTGTTAATACTGCAAGAGAATATCTTAATAAATTTGCAAATGGCAAAGCAATGCCAGCATTAGCATTGAAGGATAATAATACAAATATTTGGGAGCCAGTTGGGGAAGAAAATTTGTATGCTACTGTTAATGGTGTAGATGGATTTGTAGTAACCGACGACACTGGATATATTCTTGTTTTATGTGATAAAAATGGCATAGCCAAGACAATTGCTCAAGGATTATCTGATGAGGAAAAATCTACTATCATAAATTCACTGAAATCAGATAATATTGAAGAGTATCACGGTAAGATTAGCCTCCCAGTATAGTAGATACTCAAATTATTTTGTCGTAACATTTTACTTACCAATAATTCATGTCAACGTATGAAGAAATTCTCATCAGAAATAGAGCTACGTGGACATATCATAGATTCCCTTATCCTAACAAAAGTATTTGATGGGATTATGGACCATGGTGGTTCGTTTGAAGTTCTTGACATCCAGGTTGGTAAAAAGAAAAAAGATGAAAGTTATGCAAAATTACTTGTAATAGGTAAAAATGAAAAAAATCTTGATAGGATATTAAATTATGCATATCGTCAAGGAGCTACATCTAAGACTCAAAGTGATGTAAAACTAAATGCAGCATTAAAAGATATGGTGATGCCTGATAATTTTTACAGTACAACAAATAATCAAACACAGATTTTTCTTAAGAATAAATGGGTTGACGTGGAAAATATGATGATGGATAAGTGCATTGTTGTTAAAGCAAAAAAAGCAACTTGTATTCCAATACGTCAAATAAAAAAGGGAGATAAAATTGTAGTTGGAGAAAATGGTATCAAAGTAATTCCTCCAGAAAGACCTAGAGAAGGAATGAATGTATTTGAATTTATGGGAAGTAGTAGTTCAAGTGAAAGGCCAACACAGCATATTGCTAAGAAAGTTGCAGAGGATATACGACTCACTAAAAAAAATGGTGGTAAGATTGTTCTGGTTGGTGGTCCTGCTATTATTCATACAGGAGCTAGCGAATCAGTTTCTACTCTTATTCGGCATGGATATATTGATGCAGTCTTGGCTGGAAATGCCCTTGCAGTTCATGATATTGAATATGCAACATTGGGAACATCACTTGGGATGAATGTTCGTGATGGCACATTAGCAGTAAGAGGCCATAGAAATCATATGGAAGCGATCAATACTGTATTCAAAGCTGGCTCTATTGAAAAAATGGTAAAAACAAAAAAACTCACACGTGGAATAATGTATGAGTGTGTAAAAAAGAAAATACCATTTGTTTTGGCGGGATCTTTACGTGATGATGGTCCATTACCTGATGTAATTACTGATGTTGCAACTGCTCAAAAAGAATACAAAAGGGTTCTAAAAGGTGCATCAATGGTAATAATGGTAGCTACAATGTTACATTCAATTGCAACTGGCAATATGCTTCCTGCAAATGTCAAAGTGATAGTGATTGACATAAATCAACCAACTGTCACAAAATTAATGGATCGTGGTACATGGCAGGCATTAGGAATCGTATCTGATGCTGGTGCATTTTTACCAATGGTGGCTAAAGAATTATAATTCAAATAAAATTAGGGCTGCAGGAATAAGATTTCGGGATTATAGAAAAAAGACGCAATAAAAATACCACCTAAAACTCCAGCAACGACGCCTGATGCTAAATAAAAAAATACTGTATTCATATCTGCGCTAATAATAACTATCTAATAACTAATATCAACTACCAAACATCATCTACCTCATCTAATTCACGGTATTCTTTGGATGTGTCTCGTTTGAAGCCATATCTAGAGATATCTACTCTAGAAAATAAATCAATGTTCCAATCCAGCCAAACTCTTATCCTTTTTTCTATGTTAGGCATTTTATTAAGATAATAATTTCTCCATAGCACCCATGCCCAAAATCCAGTAATCTTTATGCCCATTGATTCAGCTATGCCATAATGCTTTCCAATTATGGCACTCTGTCCTTTCCACTTGTATACAAATTTCTTTTTTTCTTTGCTCTCAATTGATTGTTTAATATTATATGCAGCTAATTTTGCATGTGCTTCTGCTAACTGTGCAGTTGGTGGAAATTTGTTAACATCTTCCCTATCAAATTGTGAACAATCACCTATTGCAAATATTTCTGGATGATTTGGTATTTCTAGGAATTCATTTACAATTATTTTCCCATTTTTTAGTTTAAAGGCAGAATTTTGAATGATTTCAACTGGAGTTACTCCAGCTGTCCAAACCAATGTATGAGAATCAATCGTAACTTCATGTTTTACATTTGATGAAGTACTAGGCAATTTTTTTATTGTGACATTTTTGCCATCAAAACTTGTAACTGCGTGCTGAAGTAATATTTTGATACCATTTTTTTCTAATTTATTGTGTGCATATTTTGATAAACTTTCATTAAACCCCTGTAAAATAGTTCCAACAGCTTCAACTAGTATAACTTGTACATCAACCAGTTTGATGTTATGATAATAAGAAATAGCTTCATTAAGAAAATCGTTAATTTCACCTGCTGTTTCTACACCAGCAAATCCGCCACCGACAATAACAAAGGTAAGTAATCGTTCTTTAATTTTTGAATTTTTTTCATTTTCTGCCTGCTCTAGCATATCAATTATTCTGTTTCTTAATGATATTGCATCTGCTAATGTTTTCATTGTAAATGAATTTCTTTCAACATTATTTAACCCAAAAAAATTGGTTTTGCTTCCCAATGCAATAACCAAATAATCATAATGTATTCTAATACCAATTTTTTCTGGTGTTCCTTCTAATGTAACATGTTGTTGAATAGGATCAATATCTCTAACTACTGATTCGTATATTCGTGCTTTCTTACATAACGCTCTAAGCGGCATAACAATATGCCTAGGAGTGACTGTTCCAGCAACTATTTGTGGTAACATTGGTGTAAAAAGTAAGAAATTATCATCACTGACCAGTGTTATTTCAATATCAGAATTTGATTCAAAATAATTTTCTAATTTTCTGGTGCAATCCACTCCCGCAAAACCGCCACCCAAAACCAAAATTCGTTTTTTAGTCAATACCAAGACTTTTTTTCAATAGTGATAACGTTAATTCTGGATCTGCCTTACCTCGTGTTTTCTGCATAACTTTGCCTACCAAAAAATTAACTATTTCAGGATTTAGTTTTGCATCTTCCACTGCTTTTGCTTCTTCATTTAATACTTGTGTAATAATATTAGATAATTCTTCTTTGTCTGAAACATGTCCTAAATCAAGATCGTTAATTATTTGTTCTAATGATTTTCCATTCTTTATGATTTCATCTAGTGCAAGTTTTGCAGAAGACCTTGTAATTTTATTTGATTTGATACACTCAACTAGATCTGAAAGATGTTCTGGAGATAGTTTTGATGTTTCACGTTTTTCACGTGTATCAAGTAATCCCATAATATCGGTAGTAATCATATTTGCAACATCTTTTGCATTTGTTTCATTCTTTGCGTTTTCAAAAAGTTCTGAAAAGTATCTATCTGAAGATAATATATCTGCAACCTGTGGCGTAATACCATACTTTGAAACATATCGCTTCTTCTTTGAACTGATACTTTCAGGCATGTGT
>JASMGS010000028.1 GCA_030751155.1 Candidatus Nitrosopelagicus sp. | reverse complement strand
AATCCAATATCTGCAGCATTATCTTTGAAAAATTTGGAATTATATGAAAAATATAACCTTATCACTAAAATTCAAAAAACATCTAGAGTTTTTCAAAAAAGAATAGATGAAATTTCTAAATTAGATTCAGTTGTTGATGTCAGGTATAAAGGAATGGTAATGGGTATTGAATTACTAAGTAATAAGAAATCAAAACCAATCCCTGATTCTGATATTTCAATAAATAAGATTGTATTTGAAGAAGGAAGGAAACACCAAATTTATTTTCGAACTCTTGGGAATGTTATAATGTTGGTTCCCCCATTGGCTATATCCCAAAATGATTTGAATTTTTTAATAGATGGCACAATAAAAACAATTAAAGGAATTTCTGGAAAATTATAATGAAATCTCTTTTTGTTACTGGGACTGATACAAACATTGGGAAAACATGTGTTACTGCTAGTATTGTAAAAAATCTTCGAGATAGAAATATTGATGTTGGTGTTATGAAGCCTTTTGCATCTGGCTATAAAAAAAATTCTAATTCTATATCTGAAGATGTTGAAATTTTGATGAAATATTCTGGCTCTCATGATCCTGTAGATTTAGTCAATCCATATTTCTTTGAAATTCCAACTTCCCCATACGATGCATGTAAAATCCTTGCTCAGAAAATCAACCTTAAGAAAATAATTGATGCATATCATAAACTACTCACTTTTCATGATTTTCTTATTGTTGAAGGAATTGGGGGATTAATGACCCCTATAACTCAAAATTATTTTGTTTCAAATCTTATTTCTGAACTTGATATTGATACAATAATTGTTACAGGATCTAAACTTGGCACTGTTAATCACACATTACTAACATATGAACATTGTAAACAAATGCAATTAAAATTAAAAGGATTTGTGATCAATCAAACAGAACATGACGGTTACAAACTGTCTAATTTAAAACAACAAATTATTGAACTTACTAACCAAATTGTGTATTGCGCAATTCCTTACCATAAAAATTTTGAATTAGATATGTATGTAGATAATTTTCCAAATTTTGTTAATGTTTCAAACTTTGGATTTGAAGATATTTAATTTATTCATGTTTTTTAATTCTGTAAAATTTTGTATATCGTCTAAAAATCTAGAAAATGATTCTTTTTCAATTTTGTAAACCTTTTGTGAAATATTGATTTCATCTTTAGAAATTACCCAAATATTTTTATCAGTTTTTTGAATTTTTTTTACTGTTTGTATTCTTTGTTTTATTATATTATTATTTGATGATTTAACAAAAAATATTAAAATTGAATTATCAGATTTTTTTTTTAATTCAACTAAATTTGGAATAATCATATCTAATTCTATATTTTCATAAGAAATTTTTCTTTGACTAGGAATTAACATTTCTGTGAATAAATAATGGGTGAAACTTTCTGCTAATATTCCCATTTTTTCTATCTCACCAATTTTTGTATTAACGGATTGTAATGCTTTTGTATATGTTAATTCAAATAATTCTGAATATTTTTTCTCTAAAAGTAATTTATGAATTGTTTCTTGTCCAATAGCGTTGATTTTTGAATATAGTGTATCTTTGATAGATGAATTTTCACTCATTTGTATTATTCAATATATTCGTAATAACGCTCTCCTCTACTTTCGGGAGATGTTTTTACATCTGTAAGGATGAATTCTTTCTTAGCTGAATGAATATTATTTTCTGTATTACGTTTATTTTCGTGTAATTCTTCATATTCTTCTAATGTGAGTTTAGTTCTAACACCAATTTCAGCTTCAAGATTCATATCTTTAACAACTTCTTCGTATTCTGATTGTACTAAACCACTAAACACCATTGCACTGGCCCCACTTCCGTAAGAACCAAATCCAATACGTTTTCCATTCAAATCAACTCCTTTTTGATATTCAAATTCTAAACTACTTCTAAATCCAAGATACAAGGATGCTGTGTAAAGATTTCCAACCATTTTCGAAGCAATTAATGAACTGGCAAGTTTCGATTCGTACACTTCAGCATATTTTTCTGTTTTTGTAAATAGTTTTGTAAATTCATGATCTTTTGCCATAAATTCTGCATCAGCAAGAACTGATTCTATAGTTCCACGTGGGTCTTTAGGTACTGGTTCTTCCATACCAATTTCTGCAATTATGTCTTTCCATCTTGGTAAACTTCTCCATTCATGTCGTACAAGATAAGCAAGTGCCTTTTTACCCATATTACTATATGGGAGATGCATATTGAGGTAATCAATATGATCAAGAATTGTTTCATCATCTTTTAGCGTAACAAGTCCTGTTTTTAGAATTTTTTCTTTATAATCTGCTAGTGCATTTTTAACTTGAATTAGATACAAGAGGTTAGAATATTGTCCATGAACAATTGGAGTTTCTTTACCAAATGGCCTGTAAAAATCATATTCATTTTTGATAGATGTTGATGTAACTTTTGGATCAAATGCTAATAATCTAGGATTGTCATTAAGTAACATAGCAATTGCACCTGCACCTTGTGTTACTTCACCACTGGAACCAAGATCATATTTTGCAATATCTGACACTACAACTATAGCATTTTGACCTTCAGCTTCACCAGCTCTTATCCAATTTGTGTTATCATATAATGCATATGAACCACTGACACAGGCAAATTTACATTCAATTCCACCACAATGTCCAAATGATTCATTACCATATACCTGTTCTAGCATTCCAATAACGTAAGAATTCATTGCTTTTGATTCATCAAAAGCAGATTCTGTCGCAACGTATAATCTACCAATTTTTTCTGGTGACAGTTTATTTTTTTGCATAAGATTAAGACAAGCATTAGCTGCAAGACATGCTGGATCCTGGTTAGTATCTACAATAGCCATTTGCTCTACACCTAGACCACGTTGTAATTTTGCCGGATCTAAGCCTCTTGCTTCAGCAAAATCTGATGCTTCTAGATACAAATTTGGAATATACAGTGCAATATCATCTATTCCCGCTGCCATAGCTTGCCTTCGAAACTTAGCATATATACATTTCCAAGTGAATTTTTCTATATAATTTACAATTTTTAGATCGCTACATTATAACAGAAAAATCTAATTCATGCGTACAAAAAAGATACCAGTATGTAAATAAATGAATTATGTGAAAAATATACATGAAGAATGTATTTGTTAATGGATATGGATCAATTGGAAGTAGAATTGCTGAATTTATCAAAGACGATTCGGAGATAAATGTAATTGGTGTGGGAAAACATTCTCCAGATGAAAAAGTTGATCTTGCAATAAAAAATGGATTTTCTGTATATGTTCCACAGAAAAAAATTGATAATTTTAAAAATTATAATATTTCAGGTTCAATTGAATCTGTTCTGTCTGATTGTGATTTAGTAATAGACGCATCTCCGGAGGGGCATGGATTTATTAATAAAAAAAATCTTTACGAACCAAATAATATTATGGCAATTTATCAAGGTGGTGAAACAATTTATGGTGATAATGCAGTTTCAGATCTTATTTTCAATTCACGTGTAAATTATAAAAAAGTACTTCAGAAAAAACATGTGATGCAGGGAAGTTGTAATGTTACAGGAATGGGAAAAATTTTAGAGCCACTACGTAATAAATACGGTTCAAATTTAATCCGTTTTGATGTTACGTTAGTAAGACGATGGGCTGATCTTGATCAATCTGATAAACAATTAGTGGATACCATAGAAATGAGTCAACATCCTCATCATGGTAATGATGTTAAATCATATTTTGGAAAGGATGCACCATTATTTGTACGTGCAATTAAAGTTCCTACACGTCAAATGCATCTTCATATAATGGATATAAGATTTAGCGGTACAGCGCCGAATGTAGATGAAATTCATAGTTTGTTCAAAGATGAAAGTGGTGTTGTAGTGTTATGGACTGCAACAAATACAAAGGATGTTAGAGATTTTGCAAATACTATGAAGTTTAGTTTTAAGGATACAAATATGGTACATATTCATGCAAACATGAGTGTCGCGATTAATGACACAGTACAAATCATGTATTCGGATGATCAAACTGGAATTGTGATACCAGAAAATCATATGTTAATGCAGGCAATGCTTTTTGAAAGATCATATGAAGATGCACTTAGCCACACAAATGAATTGTTTCATATGGGAGATAAGAAAAAACTATTAGAAGAGCATTTTAGGAAAAATTAACTACTTTATTTTTTCAATTCTTATTCTTTCAGGTTTATTTTTTGAAACTTTTTCTACTATGATTCGTAACGAGTTTATCTCTAATTTGTCACCTTCTTTGGGTATGTCATGTAGTTTTTCGTGTAATAGGCCATTCAACCGTGAATAGTCATCTCCAGCTGATAAATCTGTTTTAAAAATTTCATTTATTGTATCTATCTCAATATCACCGTTTGTAATTATTGCATCCGGACCATCATTTTGGAATACTTGTTGGTTTGTATCTGTTTCATCTCTAATTTCACCGACAATTTCTTCCAAAAGATCTTCTAACGTGACACAACCTTCTACGCCACCAAACTCATCAACAACAATTGCCATATGCGTTTGCCTACCTTGCATTTCTTTAAGAAGATCACTAACCATTTTTTCTTGTGAAACAAAAATTGGATTTCTAGAAATTTGTTCTAATGTGTGTGTTTTTTGATCGTTTTCTAACGCCTTCAGAACATCTCTAACATGTATAATTCCAACAATTTCATCTTTATTATCACCATGAATTGGTATTCTAGAAAACCCACTTTGATTAATCTGTGGTAATGCTTCAAATAATACTGTTTTTGAATTTAATGTAAACATCTTTGTCCTTGGTGTCATTACAGATCTAATGACAATATCATCAAAATTCAATGCACCATGAACAAGTTCACTTTCCTGTTTTTCAATTGCTTTATCTTTTAAGCCTTGATCAACAATTCCTTTAATTTCATCTTCTGTTAATCCAGGCGGCATATCACTACTACCTGTGAGTTTCATCATACCTCTTGTGATTATTTCAAAAAACCACACAATTGGAAATAATGCATAGGTAAATACCAATAGTATTCTACTATTTTTTATTGCAACTTTTGTTGGATTTGCATTACAATATGTTTTTGGAGTGATTTCACTAAATACTAGAATTAAAAATGTCATAACCCCTATTGCAATTGCTAATCCTTCATCACCAAATAATTTTAATGAGATATCAGTTGCTAAAGCAGTTGCCGCTATACTAGCCAAATTATTTCCTAAGTTAACACTAGACATCATTCGGCTTGGGTTAGATTTTATCTTATGAAGTGATGTAGCACCTTTGACTTTATCTTTAATCATTTGTTCAATTTTAGAAATCCTAATACTAACTAATGCAACTTCTAAACCACTGAAATATCCAGAAAGACCTATCATTGCAATTAGTGCTGCAATTTCATATTCTAATTGCATAGATTACCCCACTCTTCAAATTTTAAAATACTGCACATTAACTTAGAAAACACCACATTTCTTGTTAATACCAGATACAAACTCGATCTTTTAAGGGTTCACATTTTTTGATAGAGAGTATACGCTCAAATTTATTCTTTAGGTGGGCGTGCAAATTTATTTGATATATTATTATGGTATTCTATTGGAAGTAAAGGTTCTTTCTGCCTTCCAGTTAAAATACCAATAACTGTATCATCTTTTTTGATTATTTCTTCACCCATTAATTTTTTTACACCTGCAGGAACAGCTCCAGAAGCCATTTCACAGTCGAATCCATTTAAACCAACAATTGACATACCATCCAACATTTCATTATCTGTTACAGATGTAACAACACCATCAGTGAATTCTAATGCACGTAATCCTTTCAAAAGATTAGCAGGTTTACCAATTTGTATTGCTGTTGCTTTTGTTTGTGGCCTAATTCCATCATCATTCATTTTTGAATAATATTGATCAATTAATTCAACATTCGGATCTCCTTTATTCCATCTTAATTCAGTATCTTCAAATTTTCCATTGTATAAAACATCCAATGTATTCGCACCTTCTGCATTAATAACAGCAATACGTGGAATTTTTTTTATCCATCCCCATTCATAAAGTTCCATAATACATTTTCCACAACTTGACGTATTACCCAATGCACCACCAGGATAAACTATCCAATCTGGTACTTCCCAATTCAAAAATTCTAGTGCACGATACGGAATAGTTTTTTGACCTTCAATACGAAACGGATTAATTGAATTTACTGTATAACTTCCTGATTCTTTTGACGCATTAAGTGATTTTACAAAAGCGTCGTCAAAAGTACCTTTTACATGTATCATTTGTGTCCCAAATTGATACGCTTGACTAAGTTTACCTGGTGAAATTTCTCCTTCTGGAATATACACGTCACACTCCATGTTTTCATTGGCGGCAAACATACCAGCAGAAGCAGAGGTATTACCTGTTGATGCACAGATTATTTTTTTTGCATTAACCATCTTTGCATGTGTAACAGCAGCTGACATACCATTATCTTTGAATGAGCCACTTGGATTATATCCCTCAGGCTGTAACATCAACCTCTCATTATCAATTCCAACAAATGAAGCAACTTTTGACATATGATATGGCTTTGACTGTCTGCCTTCAGATCCATCTAATGACACAAGATTTTTTGAACATTGCTCTAAATCTTCAGTATCTATTTCACAAAAATTTAAAAGTTCACGAAATCTCCATACTCCACTTTCATTGAATATACTACCTTCTGGGTTTCTTCTTTTGTAAAAAACTTCTTTTAGATTGGATGATGGGCTATTTTTATATTTAACATCTAAAAGATTACCACAAGAACATTTGAAATCTGTGGATAAAATAGGATATTCTTTTCCACATTTCTGATTAACGCATTTTAAATATGAGTTCATTTACAATGTGCTAATTTAGTTTTTGAGTAATTTAAAGATAAGAAATAAGATATTTATGCAAATTTGATCCAAATTACTAAACTTTTTGAAGGGTTATGTACAGTGAAAATTGTTTTGGAGGATTTTTCTGAATATCTGAAGGGAGTTATGCGGCAGATTTTAGATTCGTATAACATAATCATTCAATTAGATGATGAACCAAGTGATTTGGCAATTATAAAGAAAGAATTATCAAAAATAAGAGGACAGTTGACTGTATTAAAAAACAAATTAAAAAGTAAGGAATATCAGTCTGATGATTTAGTTACACTCTATAAAGTTTCATTATATTATACAGAAACTTATGATTTTAGTAGAGAAATTAATTTATTATCACAGATTTATTATAATGATCCTTTACGATTAAAAAATTTAAGATTATTAATAATTGAATCATTAAATGATAAAAAATTGATTGAGAAATTTCAAGAGATTTTTAATAGGTTATAACGTTAAATGGTTGTTTATTATCACTTAGCCAGATCTTAGATGAAAATTACTACAACATTTACATTTATTTTTTATACAGTCATCTTCAGTAAAATGCCCACATATTCCACATTCACAGTGTTTTACCATATAGTATATTGTACTGGTTAAATATAACTAAAACGTCACGTTTACTTCTATTCTAAATTTGGATTAATCAAAACATCAAATATTTTATTTTTTTGATTTTTTAGTTGATGGTTTTTTAATTTTTTCTTCTGACTGCTTTTGAATCTGAGCAGTTTTAGCATCAACTATTTTGATAATTTCTTGTATTAATTCATCCAAATTCTCATCATTTATTTCTGGTTCTACTGCACTAGAAATTTGTTTAATGGTAGATGAAATTTCAGCGCTAACTTGTTCAAAACTTTCTGGATCTTCATATGCAGTGCTATAAAGTGATTTTAAGCTATTTACTTGGGTTATCGTATGGTCTGTCAACGTAAGATGAAAACTCTGTCCTGCGATTTTCAGATCTTTTGTAATCATATCAGAGCTTTTTTTGTGAGCTTCTTATACTTTTTCTTCTTGATTATAAAATATAATTAGAGATTATTGATTCAAAATATGATATAATCTAATGATGCCGCATCAGTGATTAGAATTGTGTGTCTTGTGTTAGTTACATATCCATTTTTGATTTCTTTAGTAGGAACCCATCGGTTTGTTGATGTGTAATGTCGTTTTTCCATTAATTCTCTTTCAATTAACTCAATATCAAATTCGGCTTCTTCTACTTTTTGAGTTTCTAGGTGTTTTATAGTAACTAATACCTTGTTTACTTTTACCCGATCACCAAATTTTGTTACTAATGGAGCTATTTCATCAGAAACTTCAACTATTTTTATTTTCATTTCTTTATCACCAAATGCATTGTGACTAACTAACATGCGTTCATCAATGAAATCATTAAAATTGATTTTAGGGTCCTCTTTAACAATAGGCTTAAAGCTGGATTCTTTTTTTAGATTCTTTTGTTTTGTATGAACTTCAGACCCTTGTTCTGATTCATTATCCATACTTCTTTTGACTTCAAGATAATCCATAGCTGTTAATCCAACTGCTTCATAGATTGTTCGATTAGGAAAATTACGCTTAAACCAATCTCTGTATTCTGGTTCCTGAATATACCTTTTCAAATACTCATGCGGATCCTTGTTTTTATCTCTAAAATTTAAAGTGGTTTCAATACGGGCTTCCATTTCATTAGCAAGAATTGATGCCTTTAATCCTTCTTTTGGGGCATCTCTTTTATCATCTAGTTCAGATTTTGATTTTTTATTATCAGATTTATTTTGAATTTTTTTAAAATAACCCTTGATATTCATAATATATGTTGTATTTGATTATTAAAAAATGATTACATTTGGTTATTTTGTTATTATTTGATATTTGGATTTAAATGGCATAGGTAAATCATTAAGACATAATTCTTTTCGTTCACCATTAGATGATTCGTACATCTCACCATTATATGTACAGACACAGTTAACAGCCTTTTTCTTATTACCCCATATTTTGTAAAATTCATGTAATTTTCTTCTTTCATATTTACCCGTGCCTATTCTTTTTTTTGACAGAAATTTGAATGCCAGAATAACCTTTCTTGTTTTATAAACCTCAAAATTATTTGTCCATCTCTGACATCTTTCTATTTGATCATATGGAACAAACAATGTAGTACCAGTTCCAGATTTTGCCTCTATTGTGAAAATTACACTTTTTTTATTATTAACAACTAAAACATCTGGCAATGCAACACTAGGAGATCCTAGCCTAAATGCTTTCCATCCTTCAAGCGAGTTGAATCTTTTTACCAATGTGTCTTCCCATTGATAGCCTCTCTGCCTTCTAGTTTTTGCAATTTTTTTATAATCTTTAATCAAAAGTGACATACTAGCCTGTGTTTTTGAAGGATATAGAATAGCTGGTAATTATATTATCAACAATGTGTTAATGATCGCTATCAATACATTGAAAATGATACTAAATTTCAGAAATTACATAAAAATGAATCTGTATCCTTGATTAAATGAACATTCACTTAATTGAATATGTTGACCAATCTTTGCATCAGTATTTTTTGTATTTAATTTTCCCATAATACGTATTGTTTTTTCAAATTCAGCAATACAAAATACATCACTTCCTTTTTTGGACCATTCTATTATTTCTCCATTTTCAGAAATTTTTCTCCAATTCACATTACCAAAACAATTATCACAATATTCACTTGGAGGCCAGACAATTTTGTCACATTTATGGCATTCACTAGTAATAAAATTCCCTTTTTTTAATTCCTCTTCAAATTTATTCATGATTCCAAAATTAAAACTGTACTAGAGGTTGCAGCTGCAGACATATTATGAACAAGACCCTTATTTGCATTAGAAACTTGTCTCTTTTCAGCCTTATTTTGTAATTGTTGGGTGATTTCTACTATTTGTGAAATACCAGTTGCACCTAATGGGTGCCCTGCTCCAATTAGACCACCTCTTGGGTTTATTTGCCGATTTTCTGTGTTAAACAAATTTCTAACGAATTCTGCACCAGTTGTTTTCTTTGCCAAACCAAGATCCTCCACAGCCATTAATTCGCATATAGAAAATGCATCATGAATTTCTGCAACATCAATTTCATTTGCTGTAGCTTTAGCCATATTATATGCAATATCCGCTGCGCTTTTTGTAGTATCCAAATTTGTTAAATCATTCTTAGTAAAACTTGCAGAACTGGTTTTTTGACCAATTCCAGAAATCCATACTGGCGAATCTGTAAATTTTTTGGCGATATCTTCTGATGCAAGTAAAATTGATGAACTGCCTGAGCAAGAATAAGAGCAATCTAACATACGTAAATCATCTGTAATGTTTTTAGAGTTCATTATTTCAGGAATTGTATAGGCTTTATGCGAGTATGCATGTGGATTATCTAACGCCTGTTTATGATTTTTTGCTGAAACAACTGCTAATTCTTCTTCTGTAGTGTTAAATTTTCTTTTATGGGCCTTCGTAAACATAGAAGCCCAGTAAATTGGACGTGTAAATTCACCTCTTGATCTATCCCAATCTAAAACTTGCCCAGGATTATCACTTTTATCCGCGCCAGCAACCAGGATAATGTCAGCTAACCCTGATGCAATATATGAAAATGCAGAAACAGTAGCTGCAGTACCAGAACTACACAAATGTTCTACAGTATGAGAAATTTTTGGTTTTATTCCTGATAATTCTGACAAGATTGCTCCAAGATATTTTGAATTGTCATTCGTTGAAACAATTACTCCATCAATAAGGTCTTGTGAAAGATTGTTAGTTGTGTTGAATACTTCCTTTGTTGATTCAAGTAGAAGTGACTCAATTGGTATATCATCAGTTGAGAATTTTGTGTTTCCGTATCCAACAACTGCAACTTTTTTCATCCAGATTCCTCCGAAAATGTTGACGTAACTAAATCAAATGATTCCTGCACGTTGTCTATGGGATTAAATTGTATTATAGGTAAATCTACACCAGTTTCATAGAACCCTTGTAACTGTTTTCTACATTCATCAGGTGTACCAGAAATACAAAGTTCCTTTACCATAGATTCAGGTACTAGTTCAGAGTTATTTTTTAGTCCAGTTTTCTTGTATTCCTCAAAAATATTCTTTGTCTCATTTTCAAATCCATTTGAGGCTAGGAACTCGCGATAAATTTTTCCAACTGAAACATAAAACGCCAGTGTCTTTTTGGCACGGTTTATTGCTTTTTCAGAGTCCGAATGAACACATGTAATGATCTGAATAGACGCATCAATCTTTTTCTTAGCCTGCATTGATGTAAGCGTAGATTTTAGCTCATTTTTTGGTCTAAGATAAAAAATTACACCGTCTGCAACATTCCACGCAAGTTCCACCATTTTTTGATTTATTGCAGCAAGATAGATTGGAATGTCATTTCTAGGAGGCTTGATTAACAATGAAAAATCCTTTAGGGTAAAAAATTCACCTGAATAATTAATTGTTTTTCCAGCAAAAATCAGTCGTATTATTTTTACATATTCTTCCATACGTTTAACTGGTTTTTCGAATTTATTTCCATGAAAATCTTCAACTAACGGTTGGCTGCTTGTTCCTAGTCCTAGAACTAGTCTACCATTAGATACAGTATCAACCGTTACGGCACCCATTGCAACCAAACTTGGGCTCCTTGAATAGATGTTGATTATGGACGAACCGATTTTTGAAGTAGGGTTTTCCTTACTGGCTAGACTGAGCATGGAAAAATTTTCCATTCCCCATGTTTCTGGAATCCACATAGTATCTGGTTTTAATTTACCCAGTTTTTTTGAGCATTCTAATACCTGCTCAATTGTCAATAATGAACCCAAGCTATATGATAATCTCATATCAACCATTATTTTTTAAAGTATTTAGAATATTTTTTTGACTTCATATCATTTGAGCAAATTTCAATATCTTTATGCGAATCAATCGAGTGCCATAACACATTTTTGAATTTAATCGTACTAAGCAAGTTTTTCTTAACAAGTTTTGGAAATATCAGACCCTCCAAACTACCCTTTCTTGGTAAAATTTTGCCTATACTTGCATCTAAGTGATATATTCCTGGATTCATCCATATATTTTCAACATCAGTTTTTTCATTAAACCTAACAATTTTATTTTTATTAATTTTCATTGTTCCAAATTTTGTACGTAGCTCAATTGCTGCTATACAGTTAGGTTTGTTTGTTATTTTTTTCAGGTTAAGGTTTGTGATTATATCTCCATTAATTACAATAAATGATTTACCAGAAATCTTTTTCAAGGCTTTTTTAATTGCACCTGCAGTACCCAATGGTGTTTTTTCAATCGAGTATTGTATTTTACAACCAAAATTATTTTTTGATTTAAGATGTCGCTCAATCTGTTTTGATCTGTAACCATTACATAGAATAATATCAGTAATTCCATATTTTTTTAGATATTTTATTGACCAATCAATTAATGGTATGTTGTTGACTGGGATTAGGGGTTTTGGAATGGAATCTGTGATGGGTCGTAATCTTGTACCTCGTCCACCGGACAATATCATAGCTTCCATAAAAAATGTCAATCACAAACTGAATTAAAAGTATGTTATCTAATGCTTCTTTTCTTCAGTTAGGTAATAGTGTAATTCAGTATAACAATCTGTACAATAATCTTGTTCGTCTGTATGCTCACAATTATGCACTTCTGGAACTTTGTTTTGACATTTTGTGCAAATTGGCATGTCAACTAGGATTTTTTTATCTTTAGCGCACCCAATCCAAGTTGAATTGCACCAACTATCAATAGTGGAGCAGTTTCCATGAATGGGTTTCTAGATGTTTCTTGTGCTTCAGAAAGATCAGCCATACCAATTACAGTCACAGCACCAATGATGATTAGTATGCCTGAAATAATTATCATCCCACCAAGTCCTTTAGATGAGTCATTTCGTGCAATAAAGAACGCGATTATAGGTAAAACCATAGCTGGACCACCCAGACCAAGCCCTCTTGTTTTATGATCCATGTCTAGAAAGCCCTGGTGATCAGGATTATCTGCACCAACAGCGGCATCTGCACCATAAATTACTAGCAATGCAATTGATATGCCAGTTATTGCCAATGCTACTGCTTTTGCCATACTTGGCTGAAAGTTACAGAATTAATAAATTAAGCTTAGCTAAAGAATTTCATAAAATCTTTAAAGAAATCAAAAAATGACCATCCTTTTGCTACACATATACCATCTTTGAGTATAGTTCCATCACCACAGGTTACTTTGTCCATATCAGGCTCTTGATCCATGATTATCTCTGGAATGACTTCTTGCTCATATTCAATCTCAAACTTTGAGTTTTCTTCTAATGTTAACGCTTGTGGAAGATTTTTGTTTACCTTCAGCGCACTGGTCAGGTACAATGTTTCTGGAATTCCAAACTTGTTCTCTGTCTCAACCACAATGTGCGATATGTCCATCGGCTTTGCAAATATCATAGTAAAGACCACCTCAAACATTTCCAGATTCTTTACGTCAGGGTCTTGGGTTATCCTGTGTGTCGCTCCAGCAACTTGGAACAGTTGAGACTGTGAAACATGGTCTGAAACATAATGGTTACCGCTCAAAACAGAATAGTCGATATGCACACCCTGCTCAAAGTTTGTTGGCGAATTGAAGATTCCAGTGTACACTGATGCAAAGTGAATTTTTGTATGTGTGGGGTTGTTAAGTGTGCTAAGTGTGACTGTTACGGGCTGTCCAACCAGAACCTCGGTGGTTGGAACGTTTGTCCATGTGTCTATAATTCGATATTCATCATTGTTGATTGATATGGTTCCACAATTTCCTAGGATGATATGTCCTGAACATGTACCAGATGTATCTGATGTGGCTATAGGTATATCAGCAGTTAGAGTACAAATGTCTGATTCAGAATTTCCATTTCCTGCAGTATTTGTGGCGGTATCTGCTGCAATGCTAACAATAACAGTTCCACTTGAGCTTACCACCACATCAAATGTGTAAGCAGTATCAGATCCCGCAAAGTTGCTGGCTACTGGTGAACCATCATCTGCGGTGCCAGTTACTGTGATATCATCAATTGTAAAATCACTGGTAGATGTACTAAATGTAGCAGTATAACTAAATGTAACAGAAGAACCTGCACTAGAGGAAACTGTATCACCACAATCTCCATTAGACGTTGTGATTGTTACCGTTAATGGTTCTTCTGGTCCTACAGTTTGACAATCATTTGAGCCATTTTGATTACAATATGATGCTGTAACCCAGTCAGCAGAACGAACAGTATCTGAAATTCTAAATTCATCCATATCCCCTATTAACTCATTGTTTACACGCGTTGTTCTATCAATTTCTCCACCTAAAACAAAATTACCATTTGTTCTTACTCCAGTCCTTGTCTCAGTACTGGTACAACTGACACAAACACCGTCTAGGTAAATTTTAGGTGCACCAGAATCAAAAACTACTACAACATATGCCCAATCTGATGTTGCGGCATCTACAGTTGAATCATGTAA
>JASMGS010000027.1 GCA_030751155.1 Candidatus Nitrosopelagicus sp. | reverse complement strand
TTTTAGAGGATGTATTTTTAGATAATTCAATTGATGTTGCTACTCTATCAAGTACACATTTACCATTTTTAGAACCATTTCTAAGATCAATTTTCAAAAATGTTAAGTTTTTAGATCCTGCAAAAAATATTTCAAATGTTCTGAAAGATTTAAACGAATTAGACGCAGAGGATAATGATTTACAGCAAAACGTATTGAGAATATTTACTTCTGGTGATGTTAAGCTTTTTAAAAAAAATCTTCAGATGATGGGAATTGATGACGAAGTTAATTTTTTGACGATTTAGAATGTGATTTTCTAAATCCATGACTAAAGCTCTTATCGTATAGGCGAGAATATTCGTATGACTTTGGTTTTATAACATCACCGATTATTATAATAGCTGTTCGCGTAATCTTTTGATCTCTAACCTTCTTTGTTATTGTATCCAGCGTTCCTGTAATAATTTTTTCATCATCCCAACTTGCACGGTAAACAACACCTACTGGTGTTGACTTTGGGTATCCCCCTGCTACTGCCTCCTTTACAATATCTCCGATAAGTTGAACGCTAAGATAAAAGACCATTGTAGTTCTATGTTTTGCAAGCTCAGAAATCTTCTCACGTTTTGGAACCTTTGTACGTTTTTCTGCTCTTGTAATAATGATGCTTTGCGTAACTCCAGGCAGTGTAAGTTGTGAACCAAGTGCAGCTGCAGCTGCAAGAAATGACGTGACGCCAGGAATTATTTCAGAATTAATTTTTTCTTTATGGAGGTTGTCCATCTGTTCACGAATGGTGCTGTAAATAGTTGGATCACCATCATGAAGCCGTACTACGTTTTTGCCCTTTTTTGCGTTTTTCTTGAGAATATCGAAGATTTCCTCACGAACAAGCTTGGCTGCATCGAAAGTTTTTGCCTTTTTACACATCTTCATTATTTGCTCAGGAATAAGTGAACCAGAATAAACTACCACATCTGCCTTTTGAAGCAGTTTTTTTGCCTTCACTGTAATTAGGTCTGGATCTCCTGGACCACAACCTATGAAGAAAACCTTAGACACGTTTTACCACCAAGATGGAGAAGTATTTTGTTGTAAGAGTATCATCATTAACTTCGCCTAAAGTCATTTTTCTGATTATCTCGTGATCTGTTCCAAGATCTTGGCCTATTGCAAAAATAGAATTATCAGGAAATCCTGCATCCTTTAAAACCTGAATCACTTGGTCAAAATATCTTCCATCCTTAAGAAAGATCATGCTTTCTGAATTTTTTGCAATTTCCTTAACAGAGGATAAATCATAACAAGATGGAATTACTGCAACTTTTTCTGAACCTTCAGCTACACTGACCCCTACCTTAGCTGCAAAAGTGAATATTGAAACAATTCCAGGTATTACAGTGATCTTCATGTCTGGATGGTTGGTTCTAATTTCTCTGTTCATGTAGATCCATGTACTATACAAATATGGATCACCTACTGTAATGTATACAACATTTTTTCCAGATAATACCTTTTCAGCCATTATCTTTGCATTTTTTTTCCAAGTTGACTCTAATACACTCTTGTCTTTGGTCATAGGAAAAATTAGGCGAACAATTTCCTGGTTTTTTGATTTATCTATCAGTGAGGAAACAACTGATAGTGCAATACTTGGTCGATCTTCATGTGAAGCAGGACACATTATTGTATCAGCTGCTTTAATTGCGTTTACCGCCTTTACTGTAAGTAATTCCGGATCTCCCGGCCCACAACCAACACAAACAAGTTCAGCCAAACTAAATCATCCTATTTTTTTGTAGCCGATAAAATTGTAACTGGATTTCGTGCAAGCATCATGGTTCCGGTTGTAGTCCTTCGGCTCTTTGCAATAGTAACTTGAGTTATATCGATAGAATCAAAATCTAGTTCTTTAATTGAGGATAAAATAGAAAATATAGTTTCAATCAAAATCATTCCGATTACTATTCTACCACCTGACTTTAATTTATCCTGGCAGATATGCATGATTTCATTCGTATCTGTGCCTGTTCCGCCAATAAAAACTGCATCTGCATTTGGTAGTTCTGAAATTTTTTCTTTAGCGTTTCCGAGAATGACTGAAACATTTGCAAGATTAAATTTCTCAAGATTTTTTTTAGTGAGCTCTACTGCTTTTGCATCATAATCTACAGCATGTACGTGACCAGATTCCTCAACTTGATGTGCAGCCTCTACTGATATAGAACCAGAGCCACATCCAATATCGTAAACTATCATTCCAGGTTTTAGTCTAGCCTTGCTAATCTGAACTACTCTAACTTCTTCCTTTGTGATGGGAACATTTTCATCCCTATCGAAAAGTTCGTCAGGGATGCCAGGAGTTTTTGCATTCCACATAATGATACATCAAGTTGGTTAGGTAAATGGAGTTGGTATGTTGCTTTGTGGAAGATTCAACAGTGTGTAGCTTAAGATCCATGCAAATAGATAAAGAAAGATGTAACTTCCGATTCCTGTTGTCACAAGTTTTTTTCTATCCGCCCTTGAGAAGTTTATCTTCATTCCCTTTGCGATAACACAAGTTGCAATAAACAACCCTATCATGAATATGATGGAGGTCCATCTTTTTTCTTCACTGTCCTCTATGGAATCAAAAGCAAATGTAGCTATAGCTCCGCCTATAAGTGCAAACGCAATACGCATCCAAAAAAGTACATTGGTACGTTTTTTCGTTAGAAGTTCTTCTTGCGAACTAACAGGTGGCGTAGATGCATCCACTGGTTCAGTTGGTGATGAGTCACGTCGTTCAGTTGGTGGTGAATCACGTCGTTTAGCTGGTGGTGAATCACGTCGTTTAGCTACTCGTGGTCTTTCTTCTTTACTGGGTTCAGCTGTCCACTTTCCTGACACAGAACCATCTGGTTCTGGTTCCGGTTCTAAGGAAGTTTCTTCGTGAGCAGGAGCAAATCTTCGCTCTGCCTCATCCAAATCAGATTCTGTTAATCCTACTGCTTCGTATATGGTATAATCAGGATAATTTCTATCAAACCAATCCCTATAGTCTTCTTCTCTAACATATCTCTCGATATAGGTATGAGGATCTCTGTCTGGATCTACAAAATCAAGAGGCTTCCTTTCTCTTGAACCAAATCTTCTTTTCTTTTTACCGTGTCTAACCAATGAAATTTCTAGATTCAATCAGATGTGCCTTTTTTAAAACCTTTGTCTAGTAGGCTGGAAAATCGATAAGAGTATAATCGGAGATACATATACCCACTTATGCAACTAGCTGGAATTGAACTAAGATATCTAGTTAATGACATAGGTCAGAAAACTGAGGATTATTACGTCGCCAATATCTATGGTATTTCAAAGGATAGTCTACTTTTCAAGTTTCGCCACCCGGAAAATCCTGATGTTTTACTGATGTTATCAACTAGTGGAATTTGGGTTACAAAAGTAAAGATAGATCAAATAGAACCAAACAAACTGCTAAGACGCCTCCGAAGTGATCTTCTAAGATCTAAACTGAAGGAGATAAAACAAATAGGAACTGAACGTGTTGTATATCTAACATTTTCTAATTTTGAAAAAGAGTTTGTAATCGTAAGTGAATTATTTGCGGATGGAAATGTCATACTTTGCAATAGTGACATGAAAATTCTTGCGTTGCTTTATTCTGTTAATGTTAGACATAGACAATTAAGAGTGGGATCACCATATGTCCCTCCTCCACAAAATAACTTCGATATACTCAAAATGACAGAAGCTGATCTTGGTGAAGTTAGATTTACTTCAACTCCAGTTGCAAAATGGATAGGACGTACGTTAGGTCTGCCAAGAAAGTATGTTGAAGAGATAACAAGATTGTCAAATGTTGAATCAAAAAAGAGTGGTACAGAAATATCAAACGAAGAGATAAAGAGTCTCTTTGATAATGCCACTAAAGTTATCAATAATGTGGTGAGTGGCCAACACGATCCTGTAATTTCTCGTGATGAAGAGATAAACGTTCATCCTATACCGTTGGGAGAGAAAAATCTTGAAAAAATTTCTAGTTTCATGGAGGGTCTTGATACTGCTTTCACGGAAAATATTCTTAATAAAGGAAAAACAACACAAAGCAGTTCTTTTCAGAAAAAAATTTCAGAGTTAGAAACAAGATTGAATGAACAAACAAATGCAATAAAGATTGTAACTGACAAATCAGAAAAAATTGCTGGTGTTGCAAACTCACTTTTTGATTATGTGTCTCAGGGAATTTCATCTATGAGTGATTCGCGAATTGATGGTTTATTGAAAACTAACAATGCAGAAATTATAAAAGAAAAAGGAATCACACATATCAAAGTTGAAGATGCTAAAATCAGAGTAGATTTGGAATCGTCTCTTCCAACAATTGCATCCAAACTATTCAACGAATCAAAGAAACAAAAATCTGCAATAGGTGCAATTCAGAAATTAATTAAAAAAACTGAGAAGGAGTTAGAAAAAACTATTGAAGAAGGTGAAAATGCAAAGCAGGTAATTAGCTACTCTGAGGTTAGAAAGAAAAATTGGTTTGAAAGATATAGATGGTTTTTTACATCTGACGGATTTTTGGTCGTGGGTGGGCGTGATTCATCATCCAATTCTGCTGTAATACGAAAACATCTTGAAAAAGACGACAAGGTCTTTCACGGCGAAATTTATGGTTCTCCGTTCTTTTTGCTGAAAGATGATGGTTCTTCCATGACTTCAAGCCTGAATGAAGTTGCACATGCTACAGTTTGTTTTAGCCGTGCCTGGAAAGAATCAATGTATGGTACCAATGCTTATTGGGTTAACCCAGACCAAGTCAAAAAAGGAGCCCCAAGCGGACAATCCATGGGAAAAGGTTCGTTTATCATTGAAGGACAACGTAACTTTGTCAAAATTTCTACTCTGAAACTGTGTGTCGCCATTGTAGAGTATGAAGGAACTCATTTGCTGACTTGTGGACCGCCATCCCTGAAGGAAAACTGTGTTGCATATGTTATGATAGAGCCAACTGGAATGGAAATGGTTGATGTAGCAAAGAAAATTCGTTTTGAGCTTATATCAATGAATGAGACTATTGCAAAATCATTCAGTGTTGATGATTATGTGCGGGTGCTACCATCTGGTCCAAGTAGAATAATAGAGTCTGGATCTTAATCTTCCCGATATCTTTTCTTGTAAGGATCTTTGTATCTTTTTTTCTTTACTTTTTTAACCAAGAGATATTTCATCCCCATCTTTTATTTTGTCATATTCATCAGGTTCCAAAATAAACAGTGGAATGTTTGCGAGTGCACATCCAGATGCAACTGTGAGATCAACTTTCTGACAAGCCATTGCCAATGGAGACACATTGTTTGATTTTATTGAATAAATTGTATATGCGCCTACACTACTACCTATACCATTTGGAAAAATCAGTATGCTGTCCTTGATTGTTTTCCCATAAAGATCATGTTTTTTGTCAATAATTTCTCCCGTTTTTTTGTCAATTGTTCCTAGAAAGTTGATTGGTTGATTAGACTTGAGAACCTTTCCTGTTACCTTTCCTTGTACAATAATTTTTTGAGTCAACTTGTCTCATCACTCACAATTTCCGACAATGGTTTTAGGTTTACGTCTAAACCATTTGAATTTTTAAAATAATATGCACCCTTAATGCTGTTTGTTGTAACACTGTCTACATCCTTTTTGGTAACCAATGGAGTTAAACAAGTGCAACAATCTGACAATAGCTCACACCCAGCACTCTCCAGTTGACCTGCATATCCTAAACTTCTCGCCTGTTCCTGGATTGCCCTGGGGCAAAATATCAGGCATCTTTTCTTGAATGATCTTCCCTTTAGCATGGCAGCAAGATCAGTCATCTCCTCAAGCCCGAGCTGTGGACTTCCAAGCGTGATTAGGTCGCCTGAATCCGCTGTGTTTAGCTCATCAAATACATTTTGCATCTCCTTTTCATCAAAATCTACCTTTTCAGATGCGTTGCTGTTATCATCCAAAACAAACTTGCCACAAGATCCTGACGTTCCCATACTTGCACACAATGACTTGTTACATCTTTTGTCCAAGTTCTTTACACCTGAAATTGCAACAGACTTGTCTGCTACCTTTCCAGCAAAATATCCTAACAGCCCAAATGTAAGCTCGTTTGGATCTTGGACCTTCATTGAAATTGACATATTTGGTGAATCGTCTTTGCGAAGATCAGAGTATGGACTTTTGCCGGTAATTGCGCTTGCAAGTGCAGAAAATGCACTTTCTTTGTTTGTCTTTAGATGTCCAATCGAATTTGCATAAATTGCTGCATTGCTTTCTGCAAATGATACCTGCGTATCTTCTCTTGGTAGATCATAGATTTCATAAGGAATGCAGGAAAATGAGGCAGTCATTCCCATCTTTGTATATGACTTTCTAATGCTTTCCTGTTTTTGTATAAAATTTTCATCAAGCCCAAACTTTTCTACACTGTCCTTGTCATAGCCCATTGGATTTACTGTAGTCAAAACTTTGAACTTTGCATTCTTGCTTAGGTTTGCTAGAAATTCTTCCCCTGCGTCACCAATTGTATTATAATTTACACCGGAGACATGAGCCCAATGAATTGGCACGAGTCTTTCTGCATCTGTTGCCTCGCCAACCGCAGATAATATTCTATATGCTGTTTGCAGCGATTCACCATGTTCTCCATTAAGTGATTTCTCTTCTTCTCTTGTTAATTCCAATGAGTATGATTAGGCATTTCTCTATAATAGTAGTTATGGCTATCTTTTTGCTCCACAACTGGTACAAAACAAATCTTCAGCAGAAATTGCAGAGCCGCACTTTACACATGTACCAAATGCAGAGTCTTCTTTTGGTTTTTCTGTGTTTCTGGATGTTTTTTCTCCTATTTCACCATCTTCGTTTATGGTAAAACCTTCATCTGCATTGTCAAGATATTTTTTCTCATATTCTTCTAGTTCTTCTTTTCGTGATTTCTTACCAGGTTCAGTTTGCGGTTGGCTTGGTTCTGACTCTTCGACTGGTTTTTGTCTGATTACACGTTTGGGTTTTCTAGGCTCAGGACTAAGTCTTCTCCCTAGATGTGTTTTTACTAATTTTTCCAAGTATTCCAAATCAGAGATATAGAGTTTTTTTCCTCTCTCCAGTCTTTCTCTTGTGTCATTTAGTCGGTATTTATCACCAGCTCCAAGTGCGATGAGTTCCTCTACATCATTTATCAAAGATCTCAAGGATTTTCTTTTTATTTACTGAAAATTAAACTTTATAGGCTTACAAAAAAAAATCAAGTAAAATGGACATTACTGAAAAAATAAACCTAATCTCAAGACCTCCCATTGAGGAAGTTGTTACTGAGGAAGAGTTATTAGAATTATTAAAAACAAATTCAAATCCAAAACACTACATTGGAATAGAAATTTCTGGATTTTTACATCTTGGAAGTTTGATTAGCACTGGGTTTAAGATTAATGATTTTATTCAGGCTGGTGTAAACTGTACTGTCTTTTTGGCTGATTGGCATACATTGCTAAATGACAAGCTGGGAGGAAGTTTTGAAAATATTAGAAAGGTTTCAAAGTATTATGAAGATGCGTTCAAACTGGTCTGCCCTGGAGTGAATATAGTTTTAGGAACTGATCTATATGATTCCAAAAAGGAATATTGGTCAGAACTGGTACAGATTGCAAAACACATGTCCCTGGCAAGAACTATGAGAACTCTTACCATAATGGGGAGATCAGAAAATGATGAAAAAATTGATCTTGCAAAACTTCTTTATCCTGCAATGCAGGCAGCAGACATTCATTCGCTTGATCTGGACATTGTGCATGCAGGAATGGACCAGAGAAAAATTCACATGTTGGTTAAGGATGTATTTCCAAAAATGAAATGGAAGGTTCCAGTAGCTGTTCATCACAAGTTACTACCTGGACTGACCAAACCTGCAGAAGTAAAACCTGATGGTGAGGTGGCAAAGATGAGCAAATCAGATCCTAACGCCGGAGTCTTCATTCATAACTCAGATGATGAGATTAGAACCAAAATCAAGAAGGGGTTTTGTGAGGAAGGAAGCATTGAAAACAATCCCGTACTAGAAATCGCAAAGAACGTAATCTTCCATGAATTTGATACCGTATCTATCGAAAGACCTGAAAAATTTGGCGGTAATGTTAGTTATGATGATTTTGCAAGCATGGAATCTGATTTTGCACAGAAAAAACTTCATCCTTCTGACCTGAAGCAAGCTGTGGGAGAATCATTGGTAAAAATAATATCACCAATTCGGGAGAAATTATCACTGAGTGAAGAGTTGTCGAATTTAATTAAAAATAGTTGCTAGTTCTGAACATTAGGTTCTTGAATATTATATTTTGATTTGTAGCCTCTGGGGTTGATCATTAAATCATTAAAATTGTATGTGGAAGAATTTCCAACAATTACAGTACTTATCATGCCAAGCTTATCTGCAAATTCTTCCATGTGTTCAAGATCTGTCATGGTTATTGATTCGCTTTCTCGATAAGCGCCTTTGATGATTGCAACTGGAGTGTTTGGTGATCTGTATTTCAGTAAAAGTTTTCTGGTGTCCTGTAACTGGTGTATTCTTTTTTTGCTGGACGGATTGTAAATTACTATAACATAATCACCTTGTGCCGCAGCTTCTACCCGTTTAACGATAACCTCCCATGGAACAAGAAGATCGCTCATGCTTACAACTGCAAAATCTGTCATGAGTGGTGAACCAATTAATGATGCACAGGAATTTAGTGCGGAAACACCTGGTACGATTTCCACGTCCAGTCCCGTCTTTGGATTCCAGCCAGACTCCGCCAGTATCTCAAAAATTAATCCTGCCATTCCATAAATTCCAGGATCACCACTAGAAACTAGTGAGACTATCTTTCCTTCCTTGGCTAACTTTATGCATTGATGTGCACGTTCCACTTCCTGTGTCATATCATATCTGTGAATGTCTTTTCCTTCAATCAAATCTTGAACCAAATTCACATATGTTGAATATCCAACAATCGTGCCGCTTTCTTCAATAACTTGCTTTGCGCGAAAAGTCATATGATCATGGTGACCTGGTCCTACACCAACAATGTATAATTTTCCTGCCAATATTCTGCTCAAGATTGTAAATAATTTATCTCTTTCAAATGTTATCTGATCTTATCCAGCTTGAATTCATCATGTAGTGACTGAACCACAGCCTTGCAGTCAGAATCCTTAACAACAAATGCTAGATTGAGTTCGGAGGATCCTTGAGCTATCATGATAACATTGACATTCTTTTTTTGAGCTGCAGAAAATACCTTGGAAGCAACGCCTACTGTACCTCTCATGCCTGAGCCAATTACTGCTATGATTGAAACGCCTGGTGTAACATCAACTTTTTTGACTGTTTGTCCCAGCAAGTTCATTTCAAGTGCATTTGCAGCCTTTTCAAGATCTGGTCTTTTGACAAGCAATGATACACTTGACTCTGATGGGTTTGAAGAAACCATCATCACGTTAACATTTTTCTCTGCTAGTGTTGTGAATATTTTTGCTGCAGTACCTGGTGCTGCAAACATTATTCCACCGCTTAGATCAATCAAACCAATATTTCTGATTGCAGAAACACATTTGACAGTTTTTTTAGTTGCAGCGGAAGGTGATGGAGTTACAATAGTTCCAATATTCTTCACATCAAACGTACTTCGAATCCTCATAGGTATTTTTTTGTGGAATAAAGGTTCGAACGTTCTTGGATGAATTTGTTTTGCACCAAACTGTGCCATCTCTATTGCTTCTGCATATGAAACTTCTTTCAATAGTTTAGCATTTTTAACAAGTTTGGGATCAGCAGTCATTAAGCCATCAACATCACTCATCAACCAAATTTCATCTGCATTTATGCAGGAGGCAATTATGGTTGCAGTATAATCTGAACCACCTCTACCAAATGTTGTAATGTTACCATGTTGATCAGCGCCAGCAAAACCACCCACAACTGGTATTATTTTTTTTGCCAGCAATGAACCCAATGTCTTGGAAATACGAATTCTGGTTGTATCCATTAATGGTCTGGATTCTCCAAAATTAGAATCGGTAACTATGCCTACTTCTTTACCATTTAATGCAGTAGATTTTTTCTTGATGTCTTGTAATGCAAAAGACACTAAATCATCGGAAAGTCTCTCACCGAATGAAATCAAATAGTCTAATGAACGAGCTGAGACTTCTTTCAATAGTGTAAGACCACGAACTAACTCCTTCAATTCTGAAACATCTGTGTTTAGTTTTTGTAGGAGTTGTTTTTTGATTGCAGAATTTTTTACTGTCTGATTAGCAAACTGTTTGTGTTTTTTGATTACATTATTCAGCACCTTGGTAACATCATCCTTCTTTTTCTGTTCAATCAATCTTGAAATTGTAAGAAGATCATCAGTTGTACCATCAACTGCTGAGCATACCACAACAATCTCATTATCCTTTGAAAATGAAGCAACTATTTTTGCAACATTTCGTATGTGATTTGGAGATGAAAGCGATGTTCCACCGAATTTTAAGACCAGTCTCAAAGTATCATACCTATTTTAGTTAATCAATAAATTCGTTAACTTTCTACCCGTGGTGCCAGATAGAAGTGAATTCTGCCAATATTGGATACCTTGAATTCAATACGAAGTGGTTTTCCGCTAGAAAATTCACATATTATGGAATCAGATGTGTTACCCATTGCCTTCACAATTGGATTAAGATATTCCAGGCTGTATGTACCAGTACATTCTTGGTTTACGGTAATTTCCTCTAATCCCTCCATACCTTTTTCAAAATTTATGACAGCCTCTCCAGAATCTCCCTTTCCAGAAAATTCTGCGTTATTTGTTGCTGTTTTTATAAACAGATAATCTGAGACCACATCAATGTCGCCCAATATTTTATCGAATGTGCTGGAAGACAGACCGATTTTAGAATCATAAGAAATTTTTGGGAGAGGTGTGTCTGAAGCTGAGCCTTCAATTAATCTCATACTCCATTTTTTATTTTTCCCTATCAGAATCTGTAACATATTATCATCGGATATACTGATCTCAATACTTTCGTTTTTTTCTGCTCTTTTGATTACCTTAGAAAATTCGTCTACACGAACTCCAAATTTTATGTCGCTATCACAGTTGTATTTTTCAAAAGCGGAGTTGGGCCAAGAAATGTCTATGAGTGCGACATGAGAAGGATCCATTCCTCGAAACGTGATCCCTTCTACAGTTGCTTCAAATGTTGCTTCTTCAACCAAAGTTGTGATGGATGAAATTACTGCTTTCCATTCATCAGATGTATTTGTCTTAGCTGAGAATTCCAATTTAATTAATTAGTTGTAATATCAAAATTAAACGTTATGTGTAGTCACGCCATGTATGATTACATTTTATACATTTGTAAAATCGTGTTTCAGGTTCATCAGCACTACGAGTCTGAAAACTCCACCAAACTCCTTCTTTGCCATGACATTTTTCACAGTCAATCTTTATAGTTGATTTTAGTGCATTTGCTTCGTTCATGTCATCTTCATCATATACGATAAAATCAGGATCTTCTTCGGGTTCCCCCATCAGGATTACCCTTTCTTAGTAAGCAGTTTTTTTAACTTGTTTGCCTCTGCAATTGCGGAATCCGTAGCTTTCAATATGTCTTTGATTGGATTGGTGGAAGCAACTCTCATCCATATTTCATTTGTAAGTGGATGTCTAGTTATGACTCCGGCGTAATCTGTTTTAGGATCATTAAGTAGCTCATTTTGTACAATATACAATACGCCTAAATCTCCACCTTTTATTGAAAGATTCACTTCATTTTTGCTTGATTCCATTACTTCAATATCCATGTAATCAAAAAAGAACTTATTGTGGTTATAAATCATTATCAGTAGTAATGACTTCAACGATTTCGAATTTGGTATTGGTGAAAGACAAAGACGCCTATGCGGCTGATGAGAATATCAAGATAAACGTAAAGTTCTCATTGACTGGAGATCTTCGTAATCAGTTTAATGAGAAAAACTGGACAGAGGCTTATGTTAAGAATGATAATCAATTCAAACTGAAATATGGCATCAAACTTGTTACGGGCGGAATAAGAAAACACAGTCCTGGAAAAGAAATAGACACTTATCGAAAGGCATCAATTTTTTGGACACGAAATCCAAAGCTTGTAAACCCAATGAAGGAGAAAAGAATTTGGGTTCAGGTGGCAAAAAATTTCGAGCCATTTATCAGATTAACCGAAGAGGAGGTTCAGCAGGAATTGTTTGATTTTGATGAAGAGATCATGCTCAGCGCATCTGAATTGGGAAAAGGAGTTCATAAAATCAGCGCAGATGTTTCTGCTTCTTGGCACTCACATACATGGGTTGAGGGAGATGATGAGAAAACTCATTCCAACGAAATTGAAATTAACATTAATTAATGATACCAGATTTTTGAACAATTATGGCAAAGTATGATGGCTTGTTAGGACAACCCCTTTTGGAGGTAGAAGAACCTGATAAGGAAGGAGGACTCACTCTAATTTTTAAGGATAATAGATTTTTGTTTGTAAAGATAGAAGATGGTAAGTTAAACACCATTTCAATTCCCGAGTGATCATATGGCAAAGTTTGATGGAATAAGAATGCAAGATTTGGTTGAGGTACAAGATCCTGACAAAGATGGTGGCGTAACACTTGTCTTCAAAGATGACAAGTTTCTTCATATCAAAATAGTTGATGGAAAACTTGTTACTGAATCAGTTCCGGAATAGTTATCGATTAAGAGATTTTTCAAAC
>JASMGS010000026.1 GCA_030751155.1 Candidatus Nitrosopelagicus sp. | reverse complement strand
TATGGTTGGAGTGTAAAAGAATTTTTGCAGCACACGTGTATGAAGGCTGGACTGGAACAAGATTTTTGGGAAACGGGTAAAGCTAAAATTGAAAAGTTTGAGGGTATTGTATTCAAAGAAGAAATCCCTAATGGTGAAGTTGTGAGGGAGAAGACATATGGAGATTAGAACACCTGCAGTATCTGGAACTTTTTATCCAGAAAATGAAAAGAAGTTGAAAAATCTCATACATGAATGCTTTATGCATCCCATTGGTCCTGGTAAAACCTCTCCTACAGACTCTGATGAAAAAATTTACGGAGTGATATGTCCGCATGCTGGATTTGTATACTCTGGTCCAGTTGCATGCCATTCATTTTACTCAATTTCAGCATCAGCATCAAACCTAGCAATCATAGTTGGGCCAAATCACTATGGAATTGGTCAAAATGTAGCATCAATGATTGATGTGAGCTGGAAAACACCACTTGGCTTGGTTGAAGTTGATTCTGATTCCGTGTTAAAATTAAGAGAACATTTGGATATCTTGGAAATTGATTCTTTTTCTCATTCAAAGGAGCATAGTATTGAGGTACAGATACCCATGTTGCAAGAAGTGTTTTCAGACGAAATGAAAATCCTCCCTATCTCATTGATTAATCAAGAGCAAAAAACAGCAACTCTAGTTGGTTCTGCAATTGCAAAAATTGCACAAAAGAAAGATGCTTTGCTTATTGGCTCATCTGATTTTACACATTATGAGGAAAACGGATTTGCACATAGTCAAGATCAAGCTCTAATTGATCCCATCTTAAAATTGGACGTTGATGAATTTTACAAAATTTTGTATGAAAGAAAAGTAACTGCTTGTGGCTTTGGTGCCATTGCTTCAATCATGACTGCGTGTAAAGAATTGGGCGCCACAGAAGGAAAGTTGCTAAAGTATGCCACTAGCGGAGATGTATCTGGAGATAAAAGTTCTGTTGTTGGTTATGCTTCTATAATTTTTGTCTAGAATTTTGGAATTAGAGTTGTTCGTGTCTTTGCAGTTATTGCAATTATGCTAATTATTGCTACTGCTAATATAATCATGGCAATTGTTCCAAACTCTGGAACTACATGACTTCCAACTATTTCAATTCTCTCTGTTCCTGCTTCATAATCAACGTGAATTGTGTTACCCATTTGCATAAACTCAACTTCTTGGCCTTCTACAAGTACAAAGTAACTGCCATCATCAAAGGGAGTTATGATATCACGATTTAGAGTAATTTTGAGTTCACCGTCATCATCTGCACCGAACAAATGAACAAGTAATGTAGAGTCATCAGTATTTCCTCCAATGTGGTGAATCACACCGGATGTAACTGTGGCTACAAACTGGTCAGATAGATCTTCTACTCCCATTGCAGCATGATCATCACCGTGTGCCATTTCTTCCATGTCACCGTGTGCCATTTCTTCATCATGTACCATTTCTTCAGCAGAAACCATTACCATTCCCTGCATCCATGGGTGAACCATACAGAAGTAATCGTACGAGCCTGCTTCTTCAAATACATGAGAAAATGATGAGCCTGCCATAACTAAGCTACTGTCAAATATGCCGTCAGGTCCTTCTGTAGGTGTTCCAGATGTTACAGTATGTGCTGCAGTATCATCATTCTCCCAAGTAACTTCACCGCCTATATCAAGCGTAACCATACTTGGAATGAAACAACCGTCAGCTGTTGTTTCACAGCCCGGAGTTGATGATCCTGGCGCGTTTGTTACTGTAGCACTCATATGATCTGCAAATGCTGATGGTGTAACAGCTATAACTACAAAAATTGCGAGTAATGAAAATGATAAATAACCTGATTTTCTCATGTAAAAATTACTCAATTATGCACTATATTTTAGTTTTGCTCAAATTCCTAGACAAATAATTTTTTTAAAAAAATGGTATAACATTCAAACAAATTTAAACAACAAACTGGAATCTATTCTTCTTGTAGCCCTTAGCTAGTGAGCCAGTTATTGGTATTTGGTTTCCACAAAATTTGCACTTGTTGTTTTGATCAAGGTTCCATTCCTGAATGTCAAACCCAAATCTTTTCACCACTATTTCGTTACATCCTGCACAGTATGTATGCTCCCATGGATGTCCCGGAACGTTTCCAAGATACACATACTTTAGTCCCTCACTTTTTGCAATCTCATAATGTTTTTCCAGTGTCTTCACTGGTGTAGCTGGATACTCCATCATTTTATAGTCCGGATGAAACCGCAGAAAATGAATTACTGTTTCTGGACCTAACTCATCATAAACAAACTTTGCAAGCTTTCTTGCATGTTCCAAGCTATCGCCTACCTGTGGAACTATCAAATCTGTAATCTCTGTGTGAATCTTTGTCTTGTCTCTGATTTCCAGAATGGTGTCAAATATTGGCTGAGGATCTGGAACGCCAATGAACTTTCTGGTAAAGTCTGGCTCTGCGCTTCCCTTAAAATCGATGGTGATACAATCCAAAAATTCGTCCATCATCTTTACTGATTCTGGTGTATCATATCCGTTGGAGACAAAAATATTGAAGAGTCCCTTCTTTCTTGCAGTCACACCGCAATCACGAGCAAACTCCATGAATATTGAAGGTTCGTTGTATGTGTATGCTATTCCATTTGCTCCATGATCAACAGCAGTGTTTACCACCTGCTCTGGAGTCATATCAACGCCCTCTATTTTGCGTCTCTGACTGATGTCAGAGTTTTGGCAATACTTGCATAGCCAGTTGCACCCAGTGGTTGCGATTGAGAAAATACTGCTTCCCGGATTATAATGAATCACCGGTTTCTTTTCTATTGGATCGACATGGCCTGCGATAACTTTTCCATAAACGTAAAGATCAAGCTTACCATTTTCATTTCCTCTGATACCACAAAGACCAATCTGGCCTTTTCCTATCTCACAATACCTAGCGCATGCAGTACACAAAACCTTGTCATTAGGTCTTTTCTCGTAAAGGATAGCTTCTCTTGTCATATCACTAGTATGATTATTAGATCATTATTAATAACTTGAATGAGAAATATATCTATGGATAATAAATCTGAGAAATATCTTATCAAATATCTGAAGTCACTTCCAGATAATCAGATCAAGCAATTTTATAATGGTGTAGAATGGACGCCTTATCCTGTTCTTGTCATAAAAGAATTTCAGCGACGCTTCAATCCAAATGATGATGAATTTGCCACAAAACTTCTAGAATCAGTGAATGAGGCTAAAACCAAGGGACAAAAAATTGGCAGATTAGCAAAATTAAGAGGCCTAAAGTTAAGCAAAAAGGTCAGTACACAAGCTAAAAAAACAGTTTCAAAAAAGGTTACAAAAGCAAAACGAATGATTAGATCATCTCAAGATAATGTTGAATTAATCAAAAAACTTGGCGAGTTGAAAAAGGCTGGTATTATTACCAATAAAGAATTTCAGACAAAAAAGAAACAACTTCTTGATAAAATCTAATTGTTAAACTAAACAATATGAATGACAGTACTCACTCCACGTCGATCAATCTCCATTCCATTTTGCATTTCACTCACAATAACTGTAAATGATATGACATCACGTTGTTGACATTCTGTAGCATTTAGATTCAGATTAATGTCCAAAAGATCATACTCTCTATCTGTAATATTTGATTCATCAAAAAATGCTTTGCCGGTTGATTCTATTCTGAACCTTTCCTTTTTAGTGTGAAATGCAAGCTTCGTCTTATTCTTCTCCCTACCTGCAGCCTTTATGTTCACATTAATAATTCCAGGTTTTGCTAGTGTGTAGCCAGATTTTTTATCTACAAAAACACCAATCTGAAATGGTTTTCCGGCTGTCGCCTCTGCCATTTTTTGTGTCCCATCATTCATGACTACATCGACAGCCTTGAAAGATTGTGGAATTTTAGCAATCCAGCCATTAGTTCGTTCAATAATAGCAGATATCTCTGTTCGTCGTTTTCTGTCTTCTTCCTCTGGTAGCTTGTAACGATCTACCCATGCAAGATAATCCTTTGATATATCCTTGATAAAATCTATGCAAGTGATTCGGTAACTATCTACATTTGGGGCTCTTTCCGAATCATCAAGTGGAACAAAATCACCTTCTTTTGGTAATGCCATAAAATCAGGATAATCTTATTATTAAAAAACCCAATCTTAATCAATATATTCAAAGAATACATAATTTCTGTATGATCTTCACAATAATTACAAATGATTTACAAAAAGAACTAAAATCGAACTTGCCACAAATTATGGTTTTATTAAAAAAAAGCCCTGCGATTGCATACAAAACAATAGGTGATATAGGAAAAGAAGTTGGGAGAAAATACAATATTGAGTTATTAGTGAATTTTCCACACAAAGGAAAAATAGAAAATTTTGACATGTATGGAAAACAGGATTTGAGTTTTATTATAGACATGAAAAAAAGAAGTTTCCCTATTGAGCGTAGCAAAATAAAGGAAAAAGCAAAGGAGGTTTTTGGAAATATTGAAGTGGAAGATGCATACATGCATGATGATAGTGAGGGTGTCAAAGTCTTTCTTGGTCCCATAAATGAAAGTGGGAGAAAGGAGGATCGTATTGATATTTTACCACACTCTTTACACATCTGGTATGAATTTACAGATAAAGTCACAGAATTTTGTGATTGGCTTTTGGAAAATGTGTATTCGGTGAAAGAAATAGACCACAAAGGAGAAACAAGATACGAGAAATTTAGAGCAGAGAAGAAAGGTGAAAATGTGTAACTATCCTTCTAACTCAGTAAGAACGTCTTTCACTTCATAATTATCTGAATTCACAGATAGGATTTTTTTACAACATTCAATAGCTATGTCATTTTCTTTCAAATGTTGATGCACTCTTAATTTAAGAGAAAGCGCTTCTACATCATATTCACTAATTTCTAGAACTCGATCAATGTAATGTAGTGTCATTTTTGGATCTTCAAGTATGTAAAACATACTACCCATGATAAAAAGAAAATCATGATCTTGAGAATATTTTTCTTCTAAATTATTCCCAAGTTCTATTGCTTCTTTAAAATCACCATTTTTGATTAGTTTTCTAAGATTTCTTTTTGGATAAGAAAATAGACCAGTCAAAATTTTTCTCCTTTTGTATGCATTCTAACCAAACTGTGATAGCAATATAATATGATCAAGAAATATTCATTATTCCGTTTGATATGAGCCATTGAAGACCTGAAACAAATGCAGAGTCGGGAATTTCTCCATTAGCCCACCATCCCGCATTATTCTTTATCCATGCCGGAATCATGTTGTCAGAACCCTCCCCCTGTTCGGTTGGTGGTATATTCATAATATCATTAGATATGAGCCATTGAATACCTGAAACAAATGCAGAGTCAGGAATAATTCCATCTGCCCACCATCCCGCATTGTTTTTAATCCAATTTGGAATAATAATTTCGGTTTCTGTTATTGTGGGAGTAATAGTTTGTAAACTGCCAGAGCCTTTACCAGCACTTAATATATCAATATCAAAAATAACATATCCAAAGAATTCAGGATTTGGAGCGATGTGTTCTGGTCCAGTCCCTTTCACCAACAAAGCAAATTTTTGTAAACCTGGGTCACCAGTCATTAACCAATATCGATGAACCTGTCCTGACGTACTAAAGAACTTATCACGTCCCTCATCATCAGCCGCAGAAGCGATTGGAACTAATTCCGAATCCACTTTCAATATGTCATAATGAACTTGATTTTCCCATATATCACTAGAATAACTCTTCTTAAATTCTATAAGGAATTCAAGATCACATCCAATCTTGGGTGTTTCTGGACCATAAAATATGGTTACCTGCATTGAATTTGTATTCGTATTAGTAGTTATTTTTTCTTTAACATATTCAGTAGGACAGTTTGCGTCAGCCTTTTGCTGCTCTGTATCTACCACATTTATGAATGGGTTTGTAGAAACATTTTCTTTGTAATCAAATAGAGAAAATTTGTATTCTTGTGGTGGTATTCCTTCCGTTACTTGAACCCATGTACTAGCCTTTACAGGAAATGGAAACTCATCTACTACCCAAATATGACTTGACTTACCACCAGTCTTCCAACCTATAACAATAGTTTCATGCTCACCTGATGGGGTATGTATAGTCTGCAGACCAATTGGTGATACTTGCTCTCCACCAATATTCGCAATCTTACCCCACGATGGTTTACTGAATTCTTTTGGTCCCTTGCCTGCTAAATCAGTTGGTGCAGTAGCAAACGCAGTAAGCCATGCTATAGTAGATTTGTATACTGAACGATATGAAGATATGTTATCACTGCCACCAGTTGGTTCAGGTGCAAGCATGCCAACATCCATATGTCCTTTTACAACCCTATTTCCATCTTCAACCAATACTTGTATTCGGAATTTTTCTTCATTATTTTCTACAACTTTCTTTTCTACCCACATTGTAAACCAAAATTCTGTACAGTCTTTATACTCTGCATGACATAATTCGTATTTGAAATAATCATTTATCTTTAAATTTTCTCCTGGGTACCAAGATCCTGCATGATCCACTCCACCACTTGAAGTTGCTCCAGTACCAGCTTGAGGCGGTGGAGCATCTTGAGCAAAAGTTGCTGGGAATACAGTACCTCCAATCAAAATGATTGACAGAAAAAATATAGTGGTTTTTTCGTAATGCATGTACTCAATCGTATTAATTGGGTATTAAAATTTTCAAATAAGCAAATATAGGGCTTAAAGATAACTTTGTGTATATGTGTGAATGTACAAAAATCCACTTTTATGAGGTTGAATTCAAACTGGATGGTATGGTCATAGTTCCGACACACAAAAACTGCGGTGATAAGCTGAATGAAAAACAGGCTGATACATTTCAGGAACAGCTTGTAAAATCATGGGGATTTGAAGAGGAAGAAGCGGCAGAAGATTAGTAAGACTAGATAATATCAAAATATTTGTAGAAAAATAAGGGATGATGTTTTAAAGTTGAGAAACTGCTTCTTTACATACATCAGTATTACACTTGCAATCATGACTGCATATACAATGACCTTGCATTGCACAGTCACATGCATAATCTGGATCGCCTGAATCTGCTTCACAGCCACATGCTTGATCTGTCATAAGATAATGAGTCTGGACATGTTTTTAAGACTTTATAAAAAAATCATACATCGTTATATCCAAACATACAAAATATCAATTTGATTTCTGTACTAGTTTTATTATCGTATCGATGGTTTCATGTAATTTATTGGCTTGTGACTCGATATTGCTGGGGTCAGTCTCTAAATCGAATGCAGTTTTCAAAACATGAATAAACTCGGGTTTCTTATGAAGATCCTTAATTTTGAAAAAGTTGTTTCTGTTGATATAACCCAGATAAAAATAGCAATCAGATAATAATGAATGGTTTATCATGTAATTATATTTTTTAGAGATAAGCATAGAATGTTGATTTTTTTCTATCATATCAGAAAAACCAATAGTGGACTTGAACATTCTTGAAAGAAGTGATGGTGTTGCACGTTCTATACCAATCAATTCAGTCAAAATTGATATAAATTCATTAATTTTATTTTTTTTCAGTTCACGTAATTGTTTCAACATGTGAGTAGGGGCAGGTTGTTGAAGACTAATTCCACATATTGCATCAGCGATAAAATATGATGATGAGTTGAGCCAGCATCCTGCATATGGATCTGTGCCTAATCCGCTTATTGCTTTCGTAATGCATACTTGTGATTCTACCAAACAATTTTTTACATATGCATTGAATAACTGCGTTTTCTTTTCTTTAATTGTTGACAACAGAGTCTGTAACTCCCATTGTTCATCAAATAGGATCATCATATTATCATATAATATCAAAATATCAGGACGGGTTTCTTTTAATGATGCGTGATGAATATGGAAAAAAAATCCATCTGATTCAAGAATAGAATCATTTTGATTTTTTTCATCGAATACTGTAATATCATACTCACAACAATCATACCTAAAATCATGATTACGACATCCTCCAATTCCAATGGGAAATTCTTTTGTCAAGAGTTTCTCTATTATGTTTTTGATTTCCAAGCAGAAATCATAGAATTAGATTTTGTATAAAGTTTCAAACTTGGAATTATTAACCAATGATGTAAATGACAAACCTTGGAAAAATTATCAATTAGTCTAAAATACAAATATATTTTTATTATTGAATCTATTTTGTTTGGCACTATACCCATTCGTTTAAATTGTGATTGATTCTCGTTTTACCAAGCTCCTGTGGTGTAGTCCGGCCAAGCATACTGCCCTCTCAAGGCAGTGATCCCGGGTTCAAATCCCGGCGGGAGCATTTTGTTTTTGATTGACCTGCTTAAATAATTCAAGAGAGTTTTAATGATATGACATTACGTGATTTGTCATTAAAACGTGAATATAGATCAGACAAAGATGATTTACTGGCGGAGTTTTTTGTTCCATGTCTGACTAATTGTATCCAATATGATAGGGCGATTGAATTCATATCAATAAAAAGCCTCAGTACACTATCTTTTGGATTAGATAGTATAACAAAGAAACATGCAAAAATTAGACTAATTTCAGGTCATAGATTTAGTACTTCTGATTTGAACATGTTAAAAAAAATCTATCAGAATGGATATGGTCATAAATTTAATGGTAATATGATTCGAGATAGCAAAATATCTCATCTGCAGAAGGTGATTAAGGACTTTAAACTTGAAATAAAAATTGCAATTCCAAACTCAGAGCTGGTAGATGGTTCTTTTGAAGAAAGATTAGGCATATTCAGAGATGAGAATGATGATGTAGTTGCATTCACCGGTACGTCTAATGTCACATTTGATGCGCAAAATAGAAATTTTGAATCTATTGACGTTTTTACATCATGGGATGATAAAATACGTACAGATGCCAAAATTGAAAATTTTGAAAAGCTTTGGAATAATGAAACACATTATGTTGAAGTGCATGATCTTATATTTGCAGAAAAAAATAATCTTTTAAAATATACAACGGAATGGGCAGTGGATAAGTATTAACTAGAAATCAAAGTCATCCATGTTTATTTTTTCAATATTTTGCTGAAACTTGATTCTTGAAATCTTATAATAGATTATTTCTCCACGGCGTTCAATCACTGCAATTATGGGTTCCTTACCCATGCTTGTAATCTCTTGAATCTTTTTTTGTAGTTTTCCTACCTTTTCCTGCTTACCCTCATTTAGACCAAAAACTAGAAACTTGGCATTTTTTTCTCCAAAATCTCCCTTATTGTAGACCCTAAAATCAGATCCAAAACCAAATCCATCTTTAACCGTATAACCCCTTGTCCTAAGATCACGATAAATCAAAAAATTAGTTAGTATATTCTCATCTAACTGTCTATAGATCTCTAAAAGAAAGTCAAAGTTCAAATTCTTTTTTCCTTTAAAAATTACTAGTTTTCCAACATGTAAGAGATAAAGTGATTCGAATGGTTTTAAAATCAATTTGTTTTCTTTCATTTCACCATAACCCTTTAGATTCAGATCATGCTGAATGTCTGGATCTAAAATCAAAGTTTGATTTTTTATGAAAACACCCTGTATCTTTGAATCACTTTCAAAAGCCATCAAAAATTTTGTTATAACTGAGCATATAAGATGTATGAAGACTATCGTTAAAATATGGGCATAAAGGCATCAAAGAATTATGCATGGTGAATGTTATAGAAGAGGTAATGGTCAACCGTACACCAGAAAGGAGTACATAAAAGGTAAACCACAAATCAAAATAGCCAAATTTCATGGTGGACAAAAGGGAAAATATGATTTTTCTGTTCAACTGATGCTAAACGAGAAACTTCAGATCAGACATATGGCTATAGAGTCAACTAGACTGGCAGCCAATAAGACGCTTGAAAAGACAGTGGGTGAAACAGGCTATTGGTCAAGACTTAGAATTTACCCTCATGTTTTACTTCGAGAGAATAAAATGATTGCAGCTGCTGGGGCTGATAGATTACAAGAGGGAATGCGAAGAGCCTTTGGAAAAGCAGTTAGTTTAGGGGCACGTGTCAAAGCGGGTCAAATCATAATGGAAATGCATGTCAAAAAAGAGCATGTTGATGCAGCAACAAAGGCATTAAAATCTGCATGTGTAAAATTACCTGGGACAGCAAAAATTAATGTAGTTAAACTATAAGATCAGAAAGACAAACCCAAGAATTCTTTTTCATGTTGTTTTAATATCTGAATGAATTCAGAAAATTCTTCTTCCGTTGGATCCCTCTTTACAATTCTTCTATATTGATAATAAAATGAATTATAGAGTCTTCCAAATATTATCCCGTATCTGAATGAATTTTTATCTGATGACAGCAATTCCGATGAATTTGTGATAGAGTTAATTTCATTTTTCTTATCAAATATCTCGAGAATTTTTTCTTCTAAAACTTTTTGGACTTTTTCATCCATATTAAATATAATAATAATATAGTTAAAAAGAATCCGTATCAATCATTACGCTTTAATAGACATTAACAAAATTATCGATCAAGCAGTTGTAGTATAGCTTGGTTATTATGCGAGCTTGCCAAGTTCGTGGCCCGGGTTCAAATCCCGGCAACTGCATTCTTTTATGATTTCAAATTTTGATGGTTTGTTTGTAAACCAGTTTTTATTATATCTAAAGCATTTACAGCTCTTTCTGGTTTGGGTAATTGAACCATGAAGACTTTGTCTTGGTTGACTTGAGAGTGATCTGGAGGAGATAATGCAAACATTGTAGTATCTGCCAATGCCTCAAAAAAATTAAGCGTATCATTGGCATAAATCAGAAATTTGTTATGTATGTCTCCATGAGAAAAATCTAATGTTATTTCAACAAACACGTGGCCTAACCCATCCTGTAATATGTTAAGATTAGTATCAACAGAGATTGGTTTACCTTGTATTTTTAACATCATATTATCAAATTGTCTATCAGATAAAATAATTCTTGGAACATTTTTTCCATCAAAATCAAAAATATCTATATCCTTATGTACACGTTCTAACATTTGTTCTAACTCTTTATTTGCCATATCCTAGGATTTAGAAAGTTTCAGAATGACTTTGTCACCTGCACGAATTATGAATGGAGACATGAATGCCGTAATGATAGATATCAAGCCTATCAATGGGAACAAAAAGGCACTAACCATGCCCATATCCACACCTACTTTCACAATTACGATTGAAAATTCTCCACGCGGAGCAGATAATGCAAACGCAGACCGTAGTGACTTATTTCTTGGTTGTTTGAATAGCATATTTCCAAAAAGATTGCTACCCAATTTCATAGCTGTAGCAACTGCAATCAATGCAAATGCGATGAAAATGTAATTTTCTAACTGAGTGACATCCATCAATGCACCAACGGAAACAAAGAAGATGGCTACAAACATGTCTTTGATTGGACTTGATAAAATTTTTGACACTTCCGCAGATTTTGATTCTGCGATCAAAACTCCAGCTAAAAATGCACCAATTGCAACAGAAAGTCCTACTACATTTGCTAAAAGTGCGTAACCAAAACAAACACCAAGAACACTAAGTAGTAAAATTTCTCTGTTTTCTGCAGTTGCAACCTTGTCGATTAATGGAGGAATTACTCGTATTCCAATAGTAAATGTTCCAATAATCAGGCCGCCTGCTACAACAGCCACCAAAATAACATTTTCAATAGATACTGTTCCAACCAAACCGATTGATTCAAGTGATGCAATGAGGATTACTGCAATTACATCTTCAACAATCAAGACTCCCAAAACAAGTATAGACGATTCTTTTTTTATTTTGCCAGCATCTTGGAGTATTTTGATAATTATTGCTGTACTGCTGATTGATAATGCCGCAGATATGAATAAGGAATCCATAAAGTTTAGACCAAGTGCAGATGCTGCAAGAAAGACTACGCCTAATGTGGCAAAAAGCCCTAATGTACCTGCACCCATTGCAACTCTTCCAATTGATCGAATCTTTGCAAATGGAAATTCTATGCCAATTACGAAAAGTAATAAAATCACACCAATATCAGCAAAGAGATTCAACGCTGATAGATCTGATAATATGCCAACACCACTAATTGTACTGGGTCCTACTTTTTCAGGCAAAAATGATGTCCACAATGGTGATAATGGGCCTATCAACATTCCAGCAAACAAATATCCTATAATCAATGGCTGTCTGATTTTGAAAAATGCTAGTGTAACTACGGCAGCTAAAATCATTATGATTGCAAGATCTGTCACAAAAGTTTCGTGCGGTAATTGTAAAGGATTGATTCTATCAACAAAATTGGTGATGTTTTCACTCAATGAAGATTGAACAGTATCACTTGATTGTAATTGTAAAAGAAAATTTTCCATCCATTATTTACTCATATTTATTTAAAAACGATTTGATGTAATGCATAGGTCAATTAGTCACAATCAGTCATGATAGATTTTACATAAATTTATTTTTGAAATAATTTACAACAAAATGGGATGATGAGCAGAGTGACTGATGTCATGAAGAAATAAGCTCTGGGGTATCTGACCAATCAATGAGTGATTTCACAATTACCCACACTATTAATAGTACCGTACCATACCGTAATATATGATACAATGTGAGTATTGTTCAAGAGGTTTTGTAGATACTATGAATGGTTTAGCTGAAAAAACATTTCATGAAGTATTACATGCTCCAAAAATAGTCAATCAGTAAAATCCAATCCTTCTATTTTTTTTTAGCGAGCTTTTTAACAACACTAAAAGTTCAGGATTAGTATGACATCTAAGGTAAATAATCCTAAAGCAAAATCTGGGAAAACCAACCCAAACACATCAAACATTTTACCACTAGTAAAAAAAGTATCAACTATTTCAGATTCTACCAAATTATTATCAAAAGAAGTAAAAGCTATGTCAAAAATTTTTACCGAAAATCAAAAGATCCTTGTATCAATGAAAAATATGATTGATACACTCAGTTTAACAATAGAACAAATCCAGGTTCAAGAAAAAAAACTCAACCTTATTGAGGGTGATAATGAAAGATTATTTGAAGGATTAGAACAAGTAAGAAATCAATCAAATATTATTTCCAAAATTAATACACAGACAAATGAATTACAAGAACGGGTAGAAAAAATATCTAAAATCAATGAGAATTCTCCCAACTCCAATGAATTGATGGAAAAAATAGACCAGTCATTTGATTCCATAAAAAATAATTCAAAAATGATAATCAAAATTGCTGATAGGGTAGAAAATGTGAAAGAGGATTTGAATAATGTGTCTTCAAAAGCTGAGCCAATTTCAAAAATTACGACAAAAATGGAAAATATGACAGATAATATTAGATCTATGAGGCAAAAAACCTCAGATCTGGGTAATAATATAAAAAATTTCCAAAAGAAATTAGATAGTATTACTTCAAAGAAGAATTCTCCAGGGGATTCTGGAAATCTTAAAAATATAAAATCTGAATTTATAACTTTGAGAAAATATGTGGGGGAAAATTCTGATGAATTACAGGATAAAATTTTAGGTTTATCTGACACGCTCAATAGAGTAAATTCATCTTCTGCTGAATTTCATGAGAAGTCAGATTCTATAATTCAAGAATTACAAAAAATTGAAAAGGTGACTAGCAAGTCATCCAGTTCAACCTCAAATGAAATTATTGGACTTTTGAAATTATCAGAATATCAATCGGGCATACGTATGCAGTCTGAATCAAAATATGGGACATTACAAGATATTGAAAAAATGGCCCAAGATACAGCAGAGATTGTTAATCTTTTTGATAGTATGTCGATTGAAACAGAAAATAAGATTCCGTTACCGCATGAAGTAAGACAATGGGCAATAAGCACAATTTTTGATTGTGCTGATAGATGGGAAATTAGCTTTTCTGGTCTATTTAAGAAGATGTTAGAATTATTGGGTAAAGATTTGTTGAAAGAAGCAATCCGGGTACAACAAGTTAGAGATATCTTTGGTATTAGAGCAGTTGATGAAATTAGAAATGAGTTAGGTCTTACCTAGATACCTTCTGATTTATCAACTATGTCAATATTCTGCTTTTTCCTTTTCAAGATTGCAAATATTCCAATGATTCCCACAATCCATACACAACTAAAAAGAATATTTGAAACACTTGCATACATGTATGGCACTACATCCATAAGATTTTCCTGAACCACCTCAGCCCTAAGACTGACATCCATCATCCCAGTATGAAATGCTGAGCTATCTCTTGGAACAGCCGAAATTTTTTCAGTGCTAATTAACATGGCATCTAGATCTGATTGTATTCTAACAAAGTTTGTTGTATCAGTTGGAAACATGTATACCGGATTTCCTTCTATCGGTAGATATTCTTTCATTGCTTGAATATCTGCCATAATGGTTTTTGGTTCAGAGGAAGCCATGATTCTGTCAAGTAGCCCAATTGATAGATCAATAGGATAAACATTTTCTTGATATCCAGTAAATCCCATATATACGCCGAAGCATATTATAGCGATAATTCCCACTGTTGCAAGTTTGTATGTAATATTTGCCATCTTTTCATCCTTTGTTTGAATATGCTCAGTTTTTGAACTGTCTCTTTTAAACCTTGTATGTCTGAAACTCATGAATGCAATATACAAAAAGCCTATAGTTTGTAAAGCAATTATGGGAACCCAGATTGGGTTTGAGGAGTAAATTGCAATAAAGATTGCAAGTATTCCATAAATTCCAAAGAAAAGTTCCAGTAATGTAGTTTGAGAGAATGGTAAATTATAAGCCTTAGTTCTCCAATCATCAGTTTTTTTGATGATTCCATATTTTGGAGTTCGTAGAAATTCATTTTTCTTTCCTATCATGGCATCAAATACAGCTACAGTATTGTTAACTGACATTCCTATAGAATAAATTATCAAGTATGGCATAGACAGAGCCTTTTCTTTCCAATTTTTTTTATACATATTATGAATTATGTACAGATATGCCCCAGG
>JASMGS010000025.1 GCA_030751155.1 Candidatus Nitrosopelagicus sp. | reverse complement strand
ATTTTACTTTCTTGATTTATTGGTTCTATATCAGAACCTGAACCAATATTTATCGTTGGACTTCCATTAAGATCTGATTTTACATAAGCCTTGATTATCTTAACTAAATCACCAGGTTTCAAATTTTCAATTCCGGGAAGATTAGCTTTATCATCCCAAAGCTTTACACTTGCTGTAGAATCATTATCATACACAGTAATTGTTCTTAGTAAGAAAGAGGAACCATCCTTTCTAGAAAATTCTTTTGTAGGGGAAATATTCAACACTCTTCCTTCCAACGATATCTCTTTAGCACCAACATAAAGATCCTTGAGCCCAACCTCTAGCTTAGTAGATTGTGTCAATGAAATTCCTAGGTCAGATGCAATCAGGAATAGTGCTCCTTGATCAGTCAAGTATCCAGCACCTATCTTTTGCGTTTTTTGATCGATCAACCCTTCTAAATTTTCTCTAGTTAATTCAGGTTTTTGTTTTAGTATATTTTCTATTATTTCTTCAAACTCAGACATGCTAGTCACTAATTTTACTTTTTAATCTCTTATTAACATATATGGCGAGTTGGAGAATTTTAAGAAATATGAAATCAATTCTAGCAAGATCCCTTTTCAAGTCATATGATGGTATAAACGCAGTAGATGGTATAGATCTTGATGTCGACGAGGGGCAAATTTTTGGTTTTTTAGGACCAAATGGAGCAGGCAAATCTACTGTGATTAAAATGCTAACTACATTAATTCAGCCAACAGGTGGTGAAATCACAGTTCTAAAAATTAATGCTATGAAGGAACCATTAAAGATAAGAAAAAAGATTGGTGTGGTTTTGCAGCAACCCAGTTATGAGCCAACACTTTCTGTGGAAAAATCTCTAGATAAGTATGGTATGATGTGGAATATAGATAAAAAAACTAGGAAGGCTAGAACCGAAGAATTGTTAACTGCTTTTAATCTGGTCGAAATTAGAAAGAAGAGAAATGAAGACCTATCCATAGGTCAACGCCGAAGAGTTCAGGTGGCGCGTGAATTTATGCATGATATGGATTTACTATTTTTGGATGAACCCACTGTTGGATTGGATCCAACGGCTAGACGGCAATTATTAGATTTTTTGAAAAACAAAGTAAAGGAAAAGAATCTAACAATATTTTATACTACACACGTACTAACTGAGGCAGAATATCTTTGTGATAATATTGCAATAATTAACAAAGGTAAGATAATTACCGTTGATTCTCCAAACGAGCTGAAAAATAGATTTGGTAAGGAAAAAACAATTAAAATTCATATTTCATCTAACACTGAAACGTTACCAGATCTTTTAGAAAATATTCAAGATTGTAAAATTGACTATGGTACTGGTGCAACAATCACTATACGGTCTACTAATTCTGAAGTTGTTTTGATGAATATTCTAAAAATTTTAAATCAAAATAATATAGCTATAGATGATTTATCAGCAATACCAACAAACCTTGAAGAAATATTTCTGAAAGTTGTGAGTGATTCCAATGCACCCGATAATTAGATTAGTTAATAGAAACATTACAATTTCGATTAACCCAGGATTTTTGATCTGGCAGGTAATTTTTCCACTGATTTGGATTTTTGTAGCTGGGTTTGCATACACTGCATTAATAGATGAAGTATCTTTTGGAAACAAAGATCTAAGCTATCCGGCATTCTTAGCATCTGGGATGATTGGTTTCAATATTATGAATAGTACACTCGTTTCTGGAATTATAATTTGGAATGATAGACGACATGGAATGTTTGAACAAATAATGTCAGGTCCATTTACACGAGCAAATTACATTCTTAGTAATATTACAACTATTGCAATAGTTGGCCTAGTTAGTGCAGCATTAATCACGGTAGTTGGTTATCCAGTATTTTTTCAATCAGCAGAGTTTAGTTTAATCACAATTCCACTTATAATTTTCAGTTCAATAGTGGGTGCAATATTATTTGGTTCCATTGCTTCGATCATATCAGCAAGATTACGTTCAAGCGAAGGCTTCAATGTAATTATCAACACAGTTTTTATTTTCTTTGCTTTTGTGAGCACAGCTTTTTATCCTGCTGCCGGTGCTCCACAACCTCTTGCAACTATTTTTTATTTGAATCCATTAACATATCTTGTAGACATAATCAGAGCTGGAGTTTTTGGCACCATTACAGAATTTGTTATTTTAGAAATGGTGGTTTTGATAACACTTGCATCTATTCTTTTTATTATTGCAACCAAATTATTGACTAAAATGGATTTTTAAAAAAATGATAGCCCGGCCCGGACTCGAACCGAGGTCAAAGGCTCCAAGGGCCCCTATGCTTGCCACTACACTACCGGGCTTCGTAATTTTTCTTCCTTTTCCCCTTATAACATTATTTCAAGATAGACTTCATGGTTTTTAGAAGAATGGGATAAGGATCTTCCATAGAAGACATCATCTTTTTAGCTCTATTTTTTCTTCTCGAATTAGAAGATTTGAAAACTTTCTTCATCACACTGACCATTTTTTTAGGATTTACCTCCCTCATTACCAATTTTTTCCTCACAAGATAATCTTCAATAATGTTTGGAACCGCATCATATGAAATAGTGGGAATGCCAAGAAGAGCAGATTCAGCAGTCATTGTTCCTCCAGACCCGATAAAAATATCAGCATTATATAAAAGTAATTTGCTATCAACAACTTTAGATAGTATCTTAATTTTTTTCTGAAAAATTTGTTGAAGATATTTTTTCTGTGACGCATAGCGGATCATAATTACAATCTCTTGCTCAGAAAATTCTTTGAGTATTTCCTTGACGATAGGAATTATAGGTCTTTTTTTTAATGAATATGATGCCTCATCTTCTTCTAATCTAATTAGTATTATTCTTTTACCAACAGTTTTTTTAATATTTTTTATCTTTCGTTTTGAAATTGTTGCTGCATCAATTGCTTTATACTGTATTATATCATTCTGATCAATTCCAAATTTTGTAAATTTTTTCTTCGGTATAATCCAAGGTATTAGTAATTTTTGTACTAATGGTACAACAAGACGCATTACATTTTCAGCATGAGGTGAATCAGAAAAACAAATATGTTTGATGCCCAAACCATAAGAAATTCTTGCTGCTTCAGGCGAGCAAAAACTTATTGTAATGTCAGGCGAAAACTTGCTAATTTTTTTAACTAGCAATTTTGAACGGCTTAAACTAGCATTCAATTTATCATGTTTTTCTCCGCCACCATGTTTTCCTATTATTACTAACTTTTGCTTCCGTATTTTTGCTAAATCAGTCACTTGATTATATTTTCTTGAAGTGCATAATACACTATGATTTTTTTTCAGACGTTGAATCATGGGTTCAAAAAATAGTATTTGTTTGGGCGTAAGTATATCAAGCCAGATTTTCAAGCATTTTCACTGATTTCTGAAATGCAATAAGTATTTCTCCCCCTTTATACCACTTAATTACAATGAAAAAGGAAAAAATTGTTGTTTATGGATTAACTACTGAAGGATACTTTCTTGCATCACAAATGGCTATGAAAGGAGCAGATGTTTCTATCATAGACGAATCATCTCCATCAGCAGTACTACTAAAAGCTGAAACTGCCAAGACATATCCTGATCTTACTACATTTCAAGAAGATGAGCCTCTACTTTCTGTCGAACCTATTGATGTAGCTATTTCAAATGCGAAGTATCTTTTCTTTGCACCAAGAATAAGAAAAACTGGTCAGGATCTCAGAACAGAAATTACTTCAAAATACAAAGATGCAACAAAAGCACTGAAAAAAGGAAGCTCGATAATTTATTGTCTTCCAACTGGGCTGGGAGGAAACCAAGAGAATATATCACTATTAACACATATTACTGGATTGGATGTGGGCAAAACAATCTCATATTTTTATTTTCCATTAAATAATTTGGATGAAACACCTGAAGTAATTGGTTCATTAGATAATCAAGATGACAAGATACTATCATCTCTTTTAACAATAGAAAAAAAAGAAAAAAAATTTGTATCAATTACTTCTGCAGAATGTATTTACGGTATCAATATTATACAATATTTCACAAATCGTTCTGCAATTTTAGAAATTTGTAAATTTGTTAAAGATACAAAATCTACCACATTTAATAATTTTAAAACTGTATACCTTGATGATATAATAAAAGGTCTTTACGATTTACGTTTACTTGGATCTTCATTTGAGGGAGCAAA
>JASMGS010000024.1 GCA_030751155.1 Candidatus Nitrosopelagicus sp. | reverse complement strand
AGCCCCATGATTGTTGGTTCTCCTGCTGTAAATCAGGCTGTAACAAATCCTGAAAATACTATTACTAAGGCAAAAAGAAAGATGGGTGAAGATCATATTTACAAAATTCAAGGTAAAGAATACAAACCACAACAAATCTCTGCGTTTATTTTACAAAAAATTAAGAAAGATGCTGAAGCCTTTACTGGCGATAAGATCACAAAAGCAGTAATTACAGTTCCTGCCTATTTTGATGATAATCAAAGACAAGCTACCAAAGATGCCGGAACAATAGCTGGATTGGATGTTGTACGAATTATCAACGAGCCTACTGCAGCCGCTCTTGCTTTTGGTCTTGACAAAGCGAAGCAAGACATGAAAATATTAGTATTTGATTTTGGTGGTGGTACACTAGATGTAACAATAATGGAAATGGGAGGTGGTGTCTTTGAAGTAATGAGCACTTCTGGCGATACTCATCTGGGTGGTACTGATATGGATTTAGTAATAATGGATTATGTCAAAGAAGAATTCAGAAAAAAAGAAGGTATTGATCTTTCAAGTGATAAGGAAGCCATGGCACGACTCCAAGAAGCTTGTGAAAAGGCTAAGATTGAACTTTCAGGTGTAATGGAAACTGAAATAAACTTGCCATATTTCCATGAAAAGATTACGCTTCAAGTGAAATTAACAAGAGCTAAGATAGAGAGCCTCGTAACATCATTAGTTGAAAAATGTAAATCTTCAATCGATAAAGCAATTGAGGATGCCAAAATATCAACTTCAGATATTACCAAGATTGTACTAGTTGGCGGACCTACTAGAATGCCTATTGTGAAAAAATTCGTTGAAAACGCTATTGGGAAAAATCCAGAATCAGGAGTTGATCCTATGGAAGCTGTTGCTTTTGGAGCTGCTATTCAGGCTGGTATTATGGCTGGTGATGTTGAAAGTGATATTGTATTACTTGATGTAACTCCATTAACATTAGGAATTGAAACATTAGGTGGTGTACGTGAACCAATTATCGAGAGAAATACAACAATTCCTACATCTAAAGATAAAACTTTCACGACAGCTGCTGACAATCAAACTGCTGTTACGATTAATGTAGTACAAGGCGAACGTCCAATGGTTGCAGATAATGTTTCATTAGGCAGTTTTAACCTTACTGAGATTTTACCAGCTCCCAGAGGTGTTCCACAAATTAATGTCAAATTTGATATTGATGCTAATGGAATCATAAATGTAACAGCAAAAGATCTTGGAAGTGGAAAAGATGCTAAAATTACAATAGAATCTTCTACAAAATTATCGGATGAGCAAGTTGAAAAAATGAAGAAAGATGCAGAAGAACATGCTGAAGAAGACAAGAAGAAAAGAGAGTCAGTCGATATTAAAAATGAAGCAGAAAGCTATATCTACACTACTGAAAAATTGATCAACCAAGATTTGAAGGATAAAATATCACAGGAACAGGGAATCAAAGCCACTGATGCTATGAAGGAATTGAAGGAGTCTCTAACTAAAGATCAAGACGAAATCAAAACAAAACTTGATGCATTAAAAGCAATAGTGAATGAGATAACTACAGAAATATACAAAAATACTGCGCCACCACCAGGTGCAGATCAACAAAAAGATGACGGCGCAAAATCTGAAGAAAATACAAAATCTGAAGAAAATACAAAATCTGAACCAGAATCAAAACCAACTGAAGAGCAGTCTAAATAACGACATACAAATCAAAACTATTCAAAAATATATACATTAGATATTTTATACAGTAAAGGATTATTTGATATATTATGAGTGCAAAACGTGATTATTATGAAGTTGTGGGAGTCTCAAAAAACGCTTCAATAAATGAGATCAAATCTCAATATAGAAAATTAGCATTAAAATTTCATCCAGATAGAAACAAATCACCAGAGGCTGGGGAACATTTTAAGGAAATTTCAGAAGCATATGCAGTTTTATCCGATCCAAAAAAACGTAGTCTTTATGATCAACACGGTCATGCTGGGGTAGATGGTAGATATAGTACTGAAGATATCTTTCGAGGAGCTGGAGCCAACTTTGATGATGTATTTAGTGATTTGTTTGGAAGACAAGGTAGATCATCAGGAGGTTTTGATTCTATTTTTCAAAACCTGTTTGGAGGAGGAGGAGGCTTTGGTGGTTTTGGAAACCAACGTGGTCGTGATATGTTATATGAAACTTCTCTCACCATGGAAGATGTACTTCATGGAAAAAGAATGGAAATTGATTTACAAAAAAATGTAGATTGCCCAGATTGTAATGGTTCTGGTTGTTCACCCGGTACATCAAAAACTTCATGTGCAGAATGTAAAGGTCATGGACAAGTTAGAGTTAGTAGAAATATGGGCGGCATGTCTTTTGTAACTGTTCAACCATGTAGAAAATGTGGTGGGGAAGGATCAATAATAGAAAAACCCTGTAGAAAATGTAAACAAGGAAAAGTGAAAGGCACTAAACATCTATCATTTGATCTTCCAACTGGTATAGATGATGGAGATTATGTATTATCTGGTGAGGGTGAATCTATACCAAATGGTGCAAATGGCGATTTGATAATCCGAGTACGTATACAAACACATCCTGAATTCAAACGTGACGGAAGAGATATTTTTTATGATGCACATATAACGATGATAGATGCAAGTCTAGGAAAAAGTTTTGAAGTTCCTACACTAGATGGTTCCCATAAAATCAATGTGGATTCAGGCAGCCAACCAAATTCGATTATTAAGCTCAAGGGAAAGGGTTTACCAGGAAAAGGATTTCATGGTAGAGGTGATCAGTATGTAAGATTAGTAGTGAATATTCCAAAAAAACTGAACAAACAACAAAAAAATCTACTAAAGGAATTTGACGATTCTACAAATTAATCTATTTAGATTTTTTCTTACGAATTTCAACATGATGCCCAATTTTGATATGATCTGCATGGATTGTTTGTATTATTTCAGCAATCTGAGTTTCAGTGTAAAATTTTACATTATATTTACCAAGGGTTTTATGGCAATTATAACAATAAATCTCCCGAAATTCCATAATCTACAAAATTTGATTTGTTTTTTTTGTGTTTTGATCCTAAAAAGGAACTTATTCTGGGTTTTTCCTTTCTTTTATGCGGGAGTCGCCCAGCCTGGTCAACGGCGTAAGGTTCAGATCCTTATCTCTTAGGAGTTCGTGGGTTCAAATCCCACTTCCCGCATATTATAATCAAACTGATGAAAACCTTAAAAGCTCAAGATGTTTTTAATTATTCATGGCAAAAGTCACAAGAGTAAGCGGAAGAGGCACAGGAAGTAGAAAAACTGACTCTAAAAAATCTTCAAGTTTCTCTGGAAAAGCATTCAAAGAACACCAAGAAAAACGCGATAAAGCCACTGCTGGCAAATATATTACTACTGGCAGAGGAACAGGTAGAAGACTTGTTGGTAGCAAAAAAAGTACAGCAAGTAAATCAACTAAAGGTGCAACAAGAGTTACTGGCAGAGGAACAGGTACAAGAAAGAGCAGAGGTTAAATTAACATTTAACTAAAACCAGTATCATTTTTTCATTTCTTTATTATATTTTTTATTTTTTCTTCTAGTAATTCATTTACTATTTTTCCGGAAGCTTGACCCCTTACTTCTTTCATCACAAGTCCCATCAAGGTGGTTATTGCTTTATCTCCTAACTTCTTAACAAGTTCCATGTTGTTTTGAATTATTTCATCTAAAATTCCATTCAATTTATCCTCATCCATACTTGAAACGTTTGTGCTTTGCATTGCAGTTGAAACATTTTCTGATTTACCGGACATTATGCTTTCAAAAATAATTTCTAGTGATTCCTTAGGTATTTTGCCAGACGCTAACAGCTCAAACGATTCTATGACATGTTCTGGTTTCAATAGCGTTGCGTCAAGTCCCTGTCTCTCCAGGTTTGTTATGCTAGAACAGAGTATAGAGGCTACAAAGTTTGGCGAGTTTTTTTTATTTTCACAGATTTTTTCGAATAGTTCCATGTGTTCTGAGTCAAAGATCTGTTCAGACAGCTGAGAATTTAGAGTGTACTTTTTCTGAATTTCAGCTATTGACTCATCCCATGATTTCGGAATATTTTCCATTGCAAGTTTTATTTCTTCATGTATTACACTAATGGAAGGGATGTCAGTTTCTGGATACATTCTTGATGCACCTGGACGTGGTCTAAGAAAAATAGTTTCACCATCTTGTGTTGCAGCTCTAGTCTCAGCTGGAACTCCGTTTGTTGCATCTTGAATTCTCTTTATTATAGAATCTATAGCATAATCTAACTTTGAATCTTCACCAGCTATAATTAGAAAACCATCCTTATCTACCAATTCAAGATATTTTCTTACCTTATCAATGTCAGCACTATTAATTCCGTAATTAGGTAGCTCATCTGAATGGAAAACTCCTCCAATACCAAAAAATCTTACAATCTGTCCAATTTCTTTTCCTAATCTAATTCCGGAGTATGGTTCAAAACCAAACATTCCTGAAAAATTTCTTATTCGTATTACCTTAATTTTTGCTTTTGATTTTAATGCCTTTTGAATTATTTTTGATTCACAATCTTTGAAAATCTCAGTAATGTCATGAACATCTTCTTTTGTAATTGTTATTGATAGTTTTTTGAGTTTATCACCAATCTGAATTAATCCATGCTGTCTTTTGGCTTCATACCCAATTATTTTTTCAAGCTGATCTAGTTGTTGTACACCCTTTACTTCTACAACTCCACTATTCATAACTGAAATATTTACATCCTGTCTAATGGAACCTATTCCTCTTTTTACCATTCTTGTTGCTCTTAACAATCTTCCAAGTGTTAATGCAATTTCTTTAACTTCAGAAGGTTTAGTGCTTACAGGTTCTAAAGCAATTTCAACTAATGGTACACCCAAACGATCTAAACTGTAATCTCTTTCATTTTGCTCATCCTTGAGAAGTTTCGCTGCATCCTCCTCAAGACAAACTGCCTGAACTCCAATCTTTTTTCCATTTACCTTTAGATTACCTCCTTGAGAAACAAGCATGGTCCTTTGAAAACCAGTTGTGTTGGATCCATCAATAACAGTTTTTCTCATAACATGAATCTCACTAAAAATTTTTGATTCAAGCATACTGCTAATCAGTAATGAAATCTTCTTTGCGTTATGATCTAGATCATGAGGAGGTTCTTCATCTTTTTCAACTAGGCAACTACTTTGAGAATTTGCATAATAGTTGATTTTCTTTGATTTTGTTTTCTCAAATAATGCAGCTGGATCTAATTCACCAAGCTCACTTTTTGCCGTTCTTAGACTTCTAGAGAATTTTTCAGTATATTCATCACTTTCTATCGGTCTGCATTTGCAAAATAGTTTTTTATTGGTATTCAATTGTTGGTGAATCTCTAATCCAACTTTCAGATCAATTTTTTCAAAATCAATTTCCGTCATAATTAAAACTCTGAAGCAATATTTTCTAGCATTAATGCCTTCAGCTCATCGGCGTTATTTGAATTTCCTAAGGCCCACATTGCTTTTACAAGTGAAGTTTCTGGCGTCATATTTTCAAGGGGGGTGATTCCTAATTCCAACAAATCCCTGCCACTTTCATAAACTGTCATCCTAACACTGCCGTCGATACATTGTGATGTCATCCCCAAAAAGAGTTCATTTTCCTTTGCATTTTTTACAACATCGTACATTGTACGTCCAACATGTCCCAATCCTGTTCCTTCAAAAATTATTGCTTTGCAGCCTGTTTGTATAAGATTTTCAATTAACTTCGGGTCATAACCAGGGTGATATTTTACAAGAGATACTTTCGTATCAATCTTCATCCTTGGGTTGTATTTTACATCTTTAAAAAATTCATCCTGCATATTTTTCTGAATTTCCAATGTTGGTGTAACAATGAATGCGGGGTCATCTCCCATTGTCTCAAATGCCCCACGCTTACTCGTATGATTTTTTCTAACCCTGGTTCCCGCATGGCATGCAACAGTTTGATCATTATCATTATGGTGCATAA
>JASMGS010000023.1 GCA_030751155.1 Candidatus Nitrosopelagicus sp. | reverse complement strand
TTTCTTTTCTTTGTATTTTGAGAAAAAACCCATACCAATCAATTAACATTCAATGTCTTAAAATTTTATGCTATCTTTTGTAAGAATGCTTTCTCATTAGATGTGCCCGCATTGCTTCCATCGAATCAAAATATTCATCGCAAACCTTGCAATCATATCGTGAATCCTCAGCGTGCGCTAAAAGTTGATGATGCATTAACTCTTCTTGTTTTCGAAATTTTTCATCACATTTGTCACATTGAATTTTTTTGAACAAACCCATGTTTTTCACTAAAAATCATCTTTTTTCATCCAGCCGCCTTTACTGTCTGGTTCAGGTTCCGGTTCTGGCTGAGGTTCTTCCGTGTATCTTGGTGGTTCCGGCATTTGCTTTCTGGTGAAAAATTGTTTCTCATTGTATTTTTCTGCTGGTTCCGGTTCTGGCTCCAATCCAGCGTTTTTGCGCTTATATTTTTTTATCATGCGTGGAAGTATTCTCACCAACGGAATCATAAAGAAAATCAAATAGATCCACATTCCACCAGTAGGGTCTTCCATGATTTGATATAATGAACAGCCTATTTCATTTTTTCGACTGTTTTACGTACTAGATTATTTTCGAGCTGTATCAAAAGCAGAGAACGTGCGGCTGATTTATTAAATCCCGCAAAAAGATTTGGTCGTAGGCTAGGGATGAAAAATGTGTGAACATAAAAAAATTATAAAAAACGAAAACATATGGGCATGCTCAGAATGTGACGAGGAATTTCTGATAGAGTAATCTGAATAATTAGTTTTGATATCTATACCACCAACTTATTAAATTCTGCAGAAAAGCCTCTTTATGGACGCATATCTGAGCCAACACAAACTGCATGATGTTGTGAACATGGGTTTGCGTGCGGCTGTTGGTGTGGTTTTTATCGTTCACGGTTCTGGTAAATTTAATCCTGGATTTCTTGGGTTTATGGAAATGCTCGGACTACCTCCAGAGATGCAAATTCCAATCGCGCTTGCGGAAACTGTTCCAGGAATTTTGTTGTTGATAGGAGTTTTTACAAGACTTTCAGCGTCATTGCTTTCGATAGTTATGCTAGGTGCAATTTTCTATGTCAAGCAGGCGGGCAGTTTGACTGGTGAACGTGGTTTTGAGTTAGATTTGATATTACTTGCTGCATGTTTGGTTGTAATGATTGCTGGACCAGGAAGGATTTCTATAGCACATGTAGTAAAGAAGCTGCCACGATGTTTGCACTAGGAACAAATTGTAGGATCATTTTTTATAGAGTGCAAAAAGTCATAATCCATGAATCGGTCATCTAAGATTACAATCGCAGCGATTCTGGTAATTGGCGTATTTTCAATATCAATCATGACTACTCCTGCATTTGCAGAATGGGATAAGACCAATTATCCAAAAATTCAGGGAACCATTCCAGCTGATAACTCGGAACAAAAGGATACAATCGCACTGTCTGTTGCAATGGCGGTTGGTGAAAATTCTGTATCAGATGGAAAGGCAGTTTATGGAAAACTGACAGATGTCAATGAATTTCTGGTTTACAAGGTTGTAGTAATCACTGACGATCATGCATATTACAAAATTCTAGTTGACGCAGGAAATGGTGAGGCACTTTATGTATCTGATATGATAAAAAAGGGTGACCACAAAAAAATCTCAGATAAAAAACATAGTGACAAAGCTAAAAAATATTTCAAGGGAATGTCTGATGAACAGATAGCAGAAAAGAAACGTCAATTCAAAGAGATGGGAGACGCATTTAGATCATTATCATTACAAGATAGGGCTGCATTGATTCTTCATTTCATGCAGATGAAATTACAATGGGATGGAATGTCTGAGGATGAAAAGGCAGAAAAACGATTGGAGATGAAAGCAATGTTCAAAGAGTATCTACCTTTAACAGCTGAAGAAAAGAAGCAAAAACTTGAAGCATACATCCAATCTCTAAATTAGCTGATTTTAACTGTAAACAATTTATTATCGAAAAAATACTATAATTTGAATTGGTTGTTTTAGAACTTCATGGCTCTGGTGGCCGTATTATTGCAGACATTACAGATGAACAGGCAAAACTGTCTGATCTTGGTGTTGGAAAAAACTTTCTGGCTCCTGTTGGCAAGCTTGAAGAGCAAAAAATGCAGAAATATTTTTGCAAGAAATGTGAAGCTGAGTTTGATGGCTCACCAAAAATCCAAATCGAAGAAAGTCCTAACGAATCAGTTGCAGATGGTCTCATCCTGATTGAAAGAGGTCAGTATACCTGTCACAAGTGCGATTCCATTCTTGGAGAGTACAGAGTCTTTCAGAAAAAAGAATAAGTGAGTACAGTCTTTCATTTTGATATGGAAGAAATATCATGTCCTACATGCGGGAAGGATATGAGTCAACATACTGGCTATCAGATTCATTTATGCATCAAAAAATTAATCAAAGTGGCAACCAATCCAGTTGCTTATGCTTCTGTAAAAAAGAAATTATGTCCAAATTGCAAGAAGGACATGTATGATCATAACGAAGAACAAATTGTAGAATGCTTGAACAAGTTTATTAAACAAGTAACGAGCAAATCAGATTAAAAGGGCCTTAATGGCTATCAGACAAACTTACTGTTTGGTAGCCTAAGAAAGTCCATTTTTATGAATATTTACTTCTATAACGTCAAAAGTGGTATTTTTTGATAGGTAATACTTTTTAACTTTGTAAATTTGGTAAAATTGGAAACGAGGAAAGTCAATTTTGAATTCTCAGGATGGCTCTTCTTCCGCTCCACTCTTATCAAAATAAATAGAGCCATCTAGATTTTTCATATCATGCCAATAAGAAAAAAAGGAAAGCACCTGAGAAAGGCTGATCAATCAGCTGAACGCCGAAGAAACAAGCAAAAGAAACGTTAGTGATTTTAACATTCTAAATTTTGGAAATGGACGTTACCTAAAATATCAGGAGAATGTAAGAAAATTATGGTAGGTCCACAAGACGGCGGATTTGGTTTTGATCAATCTAAGAAATATACGTCTGTTGATAATCTGGAAAAAGTTTGTGTTCAATGTCAGGCAGGACAGCATAAAAATTGTCTTGCAAAAAGCAAGCAACTGCCAAGTTGTGATTGTGAACATTGTCTCATATATGGATAAGTGATTTTATGTATACTGGACAAACTTGTGAAAAATGTAAAGACTGGCATAACAACCTAGATTTAAAATCTGAAAATTATGGGAAAAATTTTCCGCTAACTTCTAACCCATTTAAGAAATGGCATGTAAACTGCAAATGTTCTTGCCATAAAAGCTAGGAATTATGTTCTGCAACCATCTGTTCTAGTTTCTCAACATACAATGATGGATCATCCTTGTGTACACCAAGCGTTCCATCTTCCGTAACAGTGAGAATTACAATCTGTTCAATCTTTTCATCAGTGAGTTCTTCCCAGGCAATAGAATAGAAGGTAGCCTGCACAAGATAATTCTCATTTATCTCATCGCGCTTCCTTGACGCAGTCTTAAAGTCAATGATGGATAGTTTGCCGTCATACTCTGCTATACAGTCAGCTGTTCCAGCTAGACGCAAACGTTTACTGTAAATTGCCTTCTCCAAGAATCTGATTTGGTCAATCTTATCCAGTGCAGGTATCATCAACTGGAAAAGACCTGCCGCAAGTACACCATGGTTTCCAACAAGGTCACTTTCAGGTTTGTTTGATAGACAATTTTCAATAAGTTTATGCACTTTATTTCCTCTAACGGTAGCAGTTCTCATCACATGATCTGCAACATCATCGCCAACAGACTCTCTCCATGATAATATGCCATCAGGCGTGTAATTCTTCAAAAGTGATGTGATACTGATGAAAGTACCATCTGGCGTTTCATAATGTCTTACATCATCAATCTTTATCTGCCTGATTTCAGGAAGTTCTCCTTTAGGTAGATGTGTAAAAGTCATGATTTATGACATTCTGCCATCTAAACACTATTTTATTTCTTGGGAGTATTTTTTTTTGATGGCAAATCAAGTTCTAGTCCATGTAAAGACATCAAAAGGAACGTGGGAAACTACTTTTCAAAAATCTTCTAGGATAAAAGATGTAATACTTGGTTCAAGGGTGCATTTTCGATTGCCTAAAGAAACAAAGCTTGTACTATGCAAGGAAGAGTCACCCCATGATGATTTTGATCCTGACAGGGCGCTGGTAAATTATAATGTAATAGATGGCGATGTCTTGATCCTAAAGCAAGTATGATTAGTTTTCTAACTCTTTCTTTAGCTTGTAAATTCCATAACCAACCATAGCCATTCCAACAAATATCCAAATCATATCAGCTTCTACTCCATCCATCCCAGCCATGAAATTGAATGGCATTCCAATAATTATTCCAAAAACTATCAGACAGATTGGTATGAATTTTTTCCCGGATAAAATTTGTTTTTTCAAATTTTCAAGCCTGTCTGATTAATTCAGAAAGTTGTTTGCCTTGTCCTTCTGGTAGTTGTGTTATTCCACCAATCAGGCTGTCGGTCATAACACCCTTGGTTGCAAGTACCTTGGCAGCCATCAGCGAAGTTTTTCCAGCCATACAAACCAGCAATGGCTTACTGTCACCTTCCAGGTCTTTGCTTAGTGATTCTGGAATTTGCTGTGTTGTCAGTAGTTCCTGCGCAGTTTTTACGTCTGGCACACAAATCTTGCTTTTATCAATGCCTAGAGATTTTGCAATTAACTCTATTCCCGGTTCCTGTGGGGTATATTGGGCATGAATCCAGATTACTTTGTCATAGCCGCTTGCGTTTGCTTCCTGTACGGATACCTGCGTAGGACCTTCTTGTCCAATTGTCGCAAGGTTCTTTTTGTACTTTTCAATTCCGTCACAAATCATTGCAACAAACCTTCCTCCACCTTCAGCATTTGCCTTTTGCAAAATTGCATAAAGTTCGAGTGCGCTGCTTTCGCCCATGTCATGACCTTTTTCTACAAAAAACTTGAGAAGAAGTTTTGCCTGCTCCCAATCCATTTCTTGCTGTGCAGCATATATCTCAGGATCATATAACGTCAAACCATCTGCATTGGCTTTTGTTCTAATTCCTGCAACATCCTGATTGGTAGGTGGAAATATCACATACACTGACTTTTTCCCATATTTTTCAGAGATGTATTTACTCAAACCGCCAGATGTGCCGCCCGTACCAAATGTACAGAAGATATTGAAGTTTTCCAGTGAATCTCCATTTTCATGTAATTGCTGGTCAATCTCAGCCGCAGTAATGGTTCTATGTGCATCAACATTCAATTGATTGTCATATTGTGCTGGACAGAAGAAACCGTAAATCTTGGCAAGATACTTGGCCAAATTGATAATGTCTTGTTTAGCTAAAAGTGATTCTATCTCAGAAATTTCTTTATCAAAAATGTCAGTATCAAAACCAAAATTAGATAATTGTGAACGAACGTTAGCGGCAGTTGCTTTTGCAACCATAAGATCTTGTTTGCCTTCCATTCCTGGTGCAGGGCAAATATCCATGTCAAGATCCATGGTTTGTATATTTCCATTTTTTAATCCCTCGAATACTCCCTCCTGTAATTTTCTTGAAACAAGTGCAATTACATTTAGTCCAAGTTTAGATAGCAAACCAAGTGCAATTCCAAAATTGCCTGATGTGGCTTCTATTACAGTTTGGCCGCTCTTCAAATTTCCTGTAATAATTGCATCATGAATTATGTTGGCTGCAGGCCTGACTTTGATCGAACCCGTCAGTAATGTAGAATCCAGCTTGCCGAAAACTTTGAGATCTGCCTCATCAAGATTTAGTTTGTATACGCTTTTCGCACATTCCTTGAAATCCGCAGTCATGTCAACCAGCGGAGTTGCATTGACAACCTTTGTTTCGCTACCTTCTTCCAGATGTGGAACCTTACTCCACACTTCCTGCTCAAAGCGCTCAGCTAGGGCATTATCAACATCTTCAGTCATGTGATCAATGAGATTTGAGGTTTAATTTAGAGATTTACTTGTTTGAAATCTCAGATCTGAGCTTTTCATAGGCTAGAGGAGCCTCAGATTCGTTCAAAATCAACACAATTCCGTCCTGGGAAATCAGTGCATCCACCAGCTCGATTCCATTATGATGTAAAATCTCAGTAACATAGCTGATCACATTAGCCCTGTTGTGTATAGGTACCTGGATCTTAATCTTGGCTAGACCATCCTTGTACAAATTCTCCTTTGGAAACGTCTGAAAAATTCTCCTAGCATCATCTGAATCATCCACCAGAATTCTGAACGAATCACCTAATTTGAAAAAACTAGAATTTGAAAATGCATTTTGAGCTTCGGCGAACATTTTGCCCATATCCTCATTTATCAAATCATTCATCGTCCACTGCATCCCTAAAATCTTGTCAGTCAATGAAAATCTGGCATTCTTCAGTAATGGCTCTTCAACAACTTTCTCCTCATCTTGAAACGAATCAGCATAGCGCTTTATCGCAACCACAATCGTATTGAGGTGAACAGGGTTTCCCAACTGTTTTTCAACCCCAGGCTGAATTTTCACGGCAAGAGCAGTATAGTTGATTACATCCATCTTCATACAGTCATAGATTGACCTGTTTCTGGTGATTATTTCACGAACAGCCTCAGGAACAGACATGCCAACGGTTCTCATGATAGGTACATATAATGTCATACATATTAATATATTGTAATATTACCTATGACTAGGAAATAAACTATATATAATGTAATACATATGACATTAATAGGTGAAATATTACAAATGTTCCATGACGACGAATTCAATAGCATCTTCAAGCAGATGTCTAATTCATTCATGAATTTAGATGATGTATTTGAGATGCTAAAGAATGCAGGCAATGTAACAGGCCCAATTTTTTATGGTTATACAATGACCACTGGTCCTGATGGCAAGCCTGTAGTAAATGAGTATGGAAATGTCAAGCCAGACATGCTTCCTACAGAAGAGAAAAGAGAACCACTGATAGACACCCTAGTTGACGAGAAAGAAAAGACACTCAAAATTGTTGCAGAAATGCCAGGTGTCGAGAAAAGTGATGTCAACGTTGTTGTCGGAGTCGATAGAGTGATTCACATTGATGCAGAGCGTGGTGAGAAAAAATACCATGTCAAAGTGCCAATCAATCACAAGGTTGAATCAGGCTCCCCCAAAGCGACATACAAAAATGGGATACTTGAACTAGTGTTCAAACTAGAGGACGAAAAATCAAACGGTACAACCGTCAACGTACTCTAATCTCTTTTTTTTCTATTCTAAAAATAATCAAAAGTATCAATGAATCATGACAAGATCATATATGATTATACAACAATTACAGAGTTCAATGAGTCTATCAACACAAGAGCGAAGTAGAGCAGCAAAGCTAGGTCATACAAGACGACAACTTGCAGCTGCAAGAAGAAGTCTGGCATCTTCAAAAGGCTGGCTAAAACGAAAACACTGATAGGAAAACTAAGCTCTTAGATAATTGGATCGTAGACATGGGCAAATTTGGTGTTTTTCGTGCCTAAAAGTCACTGATTTTGGGTAAAATTACGCATGCATTGAAGAGCTTGATCTTTGTCATGTGATAACATCTCTTTTTGACAGCTGGGGCAAATTTCTGATTTCTCTATTCTTTGATTAAAGTATCTTCGAAAAATTTGATTTTTCTCAATTTTTTCATTAATCACATCCAGCATAGTTTGATAATTATTTTTCAAACTTTTTTCTAAATTCTCAGATTTTAGTCTTTTTTCATACATCTCTTTCAAATCCCGTAACTCACTTAATTTATGACCCATGATCTATCACCTTGTTTTTCTAGAATAATAAATTGATGATTTTACGTATTAGTTCTGTTTATGTTTTTGAAAACATTCGTTACAATAAACAGGTCTTGCATCTTTTGGTTTGAATGGTATCTCACATTCATTTCCACAATCTGCACAGGTTGCCTTGTGCATTTCTCGTGGTCTTCTCTCATAGCTTGAACCTCTGCTATTTCTGTCATTTCTGCCACCATATCTGGAACCTCTATCTCGGCCACCAAATCCACCGCTTGATCTGGCAGGTTTATGATTTTGAAAACATTCGTCACAATAGACAGGTTTGTCTTGTCTTGGTTCAAATGGAACTTGACAATCTTTTCCACAATCTCCACACTTTGCATCGTGCATTTCTCGTGGTCTTCTCTCAAACGGCATTTTCTTCTAATAATCGACTTTTTTCCCCCTAATTATACTAAGGGATCTGGCTCATTCTGCAATACTTAATCATCTATTATTCCAACTGCCCTAACCGGAGCACCAGTTGCATTTTTTAATTTCATAGGTAGTACGGCAAGCTGAAACTTCCAAGATTTGATCTTATCCAGATTAGCCAAATTTTCCACAATAAGCACGTCGTTCTTTGCAAAAAGATGATGAACCGAAAACCGTTTCTCTTTTCCAAGATCAATACTAGGTGAGTCAATTCCAACCAGGTTGGTTTTTTTGGAAATGAGGTACTTTGCGGCTGTAACCGAAAGACCAGGATTACTCACAAAGTAAGAATCATTTTTTATCATTTTTTGCCAACCAGTCCAAAAAATGACAGTAGACCCATTTGGAATTTTTCCATGCTTCTTTTCAAATTTTTGTATGTCAGTTTTTGTTATTGGCTGATCTCCACGCTTTCTTATTTTTACCAAAATTGCATTTATGATCAATCTTTTGAGGGAAATTTCATGGATCTTTTTTCCCTTTTCTATAAAGTGGTATGGGGCATCAAGATGTGTTCCGGTGTGTGAACTGAGAAACAAAAGTTCCAGATTATATCCATCATCCTTGATATTTTCCCATTGAATGAAGATTGGCTGTGGAGAGCCTGGGAAGGTAGGAATTTTTTCCGAGATAGGCAACGTAAGATCGATGAATTTCAATGTCATAATTCTTGTTTACTTTTTAATTAAAAGTTAAATATTGTTTTGTGCTGTTTTGTGTGTGCCAACTGCATATATTCTCATAAATTCTGATTTAGGAACTGACTCATCAATCATTGAATATTTGAACAAGACTCTGTCTGAGGAAAAGGACATTCAATTTGAAGTTCATGGGGTTTATGGTGTGTATGATATTATAGTAAAATTAACTTCAGAAAATGGAGAAACCTTGAGAGGAATAATTACCAACAAAGTCAGAAAGATTGACCATGTTCAATCAACATTGACAATGATGGTAATAGATGAACAGGACAAATCATAGATTCTAAATTAATTATATATCTGTAAATAATCAGTGATTTGTTGAGTAAAAATCCGGAGCAAGTAAATTCTAAAATTGAAAGTATACTTGAACAAAACCTCATAAACATAATTTATTATGAAAATTCTTTTGCAAAAGCCAAATTTCTAACAAAAACAATAGAAAAATGGGATATTCCAACATTTTATCTTGATTTTGATTTACTTTATTCCGGCTATGTGAAGGCAAACATGATTCCTACACTCAAAAATGTTACATTGTTATGGCCTAACAGTGAAAATTTACGTGATAATCTTGAATCTGTAATAGAAAAAATTTCCATGACAAAATCTGTTGTAGTTATTGATTCACTGAACGGATTTTTTAACACACTAGAAGATGATGATGCTGGCATGTTGATTAATTCATTTATTATGATGCTGGCCTCATCTGCAAAAAACACTAAATCTATAATTCTTGTTGGGAGTCTTTCAAAACTAAATGATGAAAATGAGTTTGTATTGTATTCCAGCGGAAGACATGTAATAGACAATAAACATATGAAAAAAATTCAACTGGTAGAATCCAACGGCTTGCTAAAGATCAATATATTGGATTTTGATAACTCGACTAAAAGCAGTTTCTCAACCTGATTCTATATTTCTAGAATGAACCAACCAGCGATCAAAATTTACTAACGCCGTTATAATCAACCATTTTTGAGGTAATTATATTAAGCTCAATTTGTAAGAAAAAATACAATGCCAGTAGCAATACTACCAGACATCAGTGAACAAATGTGTATTGGATGCGCACTATGTGTTGAAATTTGCACAACTTTGGGACCTGATGTACTAAGAGTAAAACCAGTTGAAGGCTGGAAACGTGGTAAGGCTTTTGTATTTTATCCAGAAAGATGCATCTCTGATGGTGCATGTATAGGAGTTTGCCCAACAAAGGCAATCTTTTGGATGAGACCAATGGACTTCACTGTAGGTCAGCCAGTTCCACTGTACAAAAACTCAGTCTTCGTAAAAGGTTGGACTGAATTAATCGACTAAACCAACCATTTCATTTCTTTTTCTTATCTAATTTTATATTGTTAGATCATGTATTTTTTCTATGACAAAAATCGGTGATGCCAAACGAAAACTTCACGGCATGATTACTGGAAAACCTGATAATTTTTCATGGTTGATTCCAGAAAAATTAGCTGGTAGTGCAATTCCTACATCATTTGACGAAATTAAATGGGTACTTGATGAAGGCGTAAAATCAATTGTAACAATTAGAGAAGAGCCTCTTGATGATGATTGGATTAAAAACGTAAACTATCTACATGTAATGTCCAATGACATGGGCGTTCCTCAATTTGATGACTTGACTAATGCTGTTGATTTTATTCATCAAAGACTAAATGATAAAGAGCCTGTAATGGTTCATTGTCTTGCTGGTTTGGGAAGAACTGGAACAATGCTAGCTTGCTACCTCATAAAATACCAAAAAATGTCTGCTGATGATGCGATACAAAAAGTGCGCGAAGAAAGGTCAGGTTCCATTCAATCATTCTCACAAGAGGAAATAATTTTCCAGTTTGAAAAATCTCTTAATCGATAACTATTCCGGAACTGATTCAGTAACAAGTTTTCCATCAACTATTTTGATATGAAGAAACTTGTCATCTTTGAAGACAAGTGTTACGCCACCATCTTTGTCAGGATCTTGTACCTCAA
>JASMGS010000022.1 GCA_030751155.1 Candidatus Nitrosopelagicus sp. | reverse complement strand
CTTGGCTGGGGCTTTTCTCTTAGCTCCGCCTTTTTTGGCTCCGCCTTTTCTCTTGGCTGGGGCTTTTCTCTTAGCTCCGCCTTTTTTGGCTCCGCCTTTTCTCTTGGCTGGGGCTTTTCTCTTAGCTCCGCCTTTTCTCTTAGCTCCGCCTTTTCTCTTGGCAGGTGCTTTTCTTTTTGCACCGCCTTTTCTCTTGGCTGGTGCTTTTCTTTTAGTTGCCATTGTTTTGTGCAATTTTTTGTCGCTTTTCTATCATTATACTAAAAAAAAATATACAAACTGATTACAATTTATCAACGGTTTTTTTTACTTTTTAGAAAATAATTAGAAGTGTTTTGTCATATTCCTTTTCTTTTTATGATAGTCAAAACATCTTCATCTTGTAAAATATGATCTATTCCAACTCTTTGTCCATCATACTTTACACTTTTACCCCATACCAAGGCATAACGAAATTCTTTTTTCATTTTTCGATGTAATTTATTACAAACATCTCCAATTTTACTACTATTTGTAATTATCAATGGTTCTTTGTAATCGATCGCACCGCCCTTTGGTCTCATGTATATTCTAATAAAGTTCAGTTTTTCGTATATTTTTTCTTTTAAAAGTTCAATATTTGTTTCAGATTCAGCAGATACAGAAACATATTCTGTTTTCACTTTCTTTGAAAATTTGTTTAAGAAACTACGATTAACCAGATCGATTTTATTCAAAACTGCTAATGATTGTGTATATGTTCTGTTTCCAATTAGAAAGTCCACCAGTTGTTCAGATGATATATCTTCCCTTATCACCACTCCAGCACTAACTATCCCATAAACATTGAGAATTTGTTTTACCAGTTTTTCTGATATTTTTGTCATCTTTACTTGCTTGGCGATAGATATTCCACCTGATGATGATTTTTCTATTACAATATTGGGGGGTTTTTGGTTAAGTCTGATTCCAATATTGTCTAGTTCTGTAATCAACACTTTTTCATGGTATGGGTTAAAGACATCTAAAATCAATAAAACCAGATCTGCGCTTCTTGCTACAGATAACACTCGTTTGCCTAAACCTTTTCCTGATGAAGCACCTTTGATAATTCCCGGTAGATCTAACAGCTGTATTACAGCGCCTCTATGTTTCATTACACCTGGTACAACTGTGAGTGTGGTGAATTGAAACGCACCAATTGAAGAGTGCGAGCCCGTAAGCTTGTTTAGCAATGTTGATTTTCCTACGCTTGGCAGTCCAATGAAAACTACAGTGGCATCTCCAGTTCTTCTTACACTAAAACCATCTTTTTTACTGGCTGACTCTTTTTTTGCAGTAAACTCTTGCTCACGCTTTAACTTTGCAATTTTTGCCTTAAGTAGACCTATATGATGTTCTGTCGCTTTGTTAATCTGCGTCTTCGCCATTTCATCTTGAATAGCTTTTATCTTTTCAGGAATTCCCATTATTGTACCTATGATAATACAAAATCATCATAATTACAGTCTATCGGTTTAGTTCAGTGTTACTTATCATATTTTTTATTGACATGATTTGGTTGACAAGGATACAAATAGTTCATTTTGAGATAGACTTTCAAACCTTGGATTATATACTTGCGTTACCATATCCGATTATTGACTAATGTACTAGTAGTTGGTTCTGGTGCTAGAGAACATTCACTTGGTTGGAAGATTTCACAAAGTGAACATGTTGATGATGTGTTTTATGCTCCTGGAAATGGTGGTACGAAAAATAATATCCCAATAAATGTTGAACAAATTGAAGAATTAGTAGATTTTGCGTCTAAAAATGACTGTTTTACGGTAGTTGGTCCTGAAGTTCCACTGGCTTTGGGTATTGTTGATACGTTCATGGAGAAAAATTTGAAAATATTTGGTCCTACACAAAATGCCGCAAAATTAGAATCAAGTAAAATATGGGCAAAAAATTTTATGGATAGAAATGAAATCCCAACTGCCAAGTTTAAGATCTTTAATGAGCCAGATTTAGCAAAAGAGTATATTGAATCGGTGTCATTTCCACTGGTCATAAAAGCTGATGGTCTTGCAGCTGGCAAGGGTGTCATTGTATGTGATACTACGGATGAAGCGTTATCAGCTGTTGATAAAATTTTGGTGAAAAAATCATTTGGTGAAGCAGGAAAAAGAATTGTTGTAGAAGAGCGTATTGATGGAATTGAGGCGTCATACATTGCATTGTCTGATGGTGAAACTGTTATACCGTTAGCTACAAGCCAGGATCACAAACGAATCTTTGATGATGACAAAGGTTCTAACACTGGTGGTATGGGGGCATATTCTCCAACCGGTGCAATAGATGATGTATTGGCAGAAAAAATTCAAACAAAAATTATACGTAAAACTGTTGACTCGTTAAAAAAAGAAGGAATCGTATTCAAGGGTTTCTTGTACGCTGGTGTAATGATTCGAGATGGGGAACCTTATGTTTTAGAGTTTAATGCACGTATGGGTGACCCGGAATGTCAGCCAATGGTAATACGAATGAATTCAGATTTGTTTGAATATCTAACTGCAGTGACAGATGGAAATCTTTCGTCTTTGCCTTCTATGTCATGGAAAAAACAAAGTGCTGTTTGTGTTGTATTAGCTTCAAATGGTTACCCAGAATCATATCTAAAAAATGAGGAGATTACTGGTCTGTCTGATATCCCAAAAGACTCATTCGTGTTTCATGCCGGAACGAAAGATGTTTCAGGTAAAATTGTGACCAATGGTGGAAGAGTACTGAGTGTAACGTCTTTGGGTGATTCATTACAGGATGCAATTTCAAATACATACAAAGCTGCTGAAAAAATTTCTTGGCCCAGTAAATATTACAGACATGACATTGGTAAAAAAGGTCTGTCGTATCTATGATGATTTGATAATCCCTTCTTCTGTTACTATCCAATCCATATTGACATCATGACTATCACTTGGAATTGATCCTACAATCTGCGTGGAGTATGTCAATGTTATTTTTATTGCATTTGTTCTAGAGAGAAACTTGTCATAATATCCACTTCCGTACCCTAATCTTGTTCCTGATTTTGAAACTGCTACTGTTGGGACTATTACACAGTCTATTTCTTCGGATTTTTTACAATCGTCTCTTGGCTCCATTATGTCAAAATGTCCTTTTTCTAATTTTTTGATGTCTGTAACTATACGGAATTCTAAATCATTGTTTACAACTGTGGGAAGCAGCAGGTTTTTCCCATTAGCCAATATGTCCGACATGATTGAATGTGTATTAACCTCACTTCCAATAGGAAAATAGCAAGATATGTTCTGTGAATGTTTGTAGAGATCACTTTGCTTAAGATGATTATAGATCTTTATGCTAGAAATTTCTCTTAAATCTGCAGATACGGCATCTCGTTTCTCAAGAAAATGTTTGCGTAATGCAGCCTTTTCTATATCAACTGACAATTTCTTTGTTTAATGATGCGGCAGTAACTGTGTTTTTTAATAGCATTGCAACCGTCATTGGTCCTACTCCACCAGGAACTGGTGTAACAAATGATGCCTTTTGTATAACATCATCAAAATCTGCGTCACCAACCAATTTTCCATCTTGACTTGATATTGCAACGTCTATCACAATTGAGTCCTTCTTAATCATATCTGAA
>JASMGS010000021.1 GCA_030751155.1 Candidatus Nitrosopelagicus sp. | reverse complement strand
AGATAATCATGGATCAAGAGCCTGATATGGACAAAGTAACCTGTGGTGATGGAACCATACTGAAGGATAATCTGTGCGTGCCAAAGGAATGGTCGTTCCTTGATTTCTTTGAGAAACTAATGAAGCTGTTTGAATGAGCGTCAGTATTAAAATAAGGGATTTTGACTCATATTCGATATGACTACTAAAAAGCCAGGTGGCCGTTCTCATGGATTTAAACATAAATCTAGATCTGTTATGACAAAAGATGCTCCTAGAGGCGTTTCATTCTTACTTCATGAATACCATGATGGAGATAAAGCGTTGGTGATTATTGATCCACGACAGCATAAGGGACTTCCACACAGAAGATATCACGGAAAAGTTGGGACTGTGAGTAAAGTTGGTAGACGTAGCGTTGTTCTTGATATTAAACTTGGTAATAAATCAAAAACCTTAATCACTAGATTTGATCACATTAAACCATTCGGTGTATAATTATGGAAGAAGTAAAAAAGAAACAATTAATTTCATTGGCAGAAGTCAAAGAAATCTTAGGAAAGGTCGACGCTGAATCATTAGATCAAATTCAACGTTGGACTTATGATTATGTTTCAAAATTTAGTAATGTTGATCCAAAAATAGCAAAGAAAATGAAGCAAGATCTAATCAAAGAATGTGGTTTAACTGAAGAGGAGGCTGTAGAAATTTTGAATATTATGCCAGAGTCTTTACCAGAATTACGTTCTTTTACATTTGGGTGGAAAAAATTAATTCTTTCAGAAACTCTGGAAAAAACACTCAAAATAATTAAGGAGCATTCATAATTTAGGTGACATAGTTGGACATGGGGAATACCCAACCAAGGAGATATGAGGAATATGCACATGTGTTGGATTTTAAACCACGTGGAAAATCGACTACTGTTAAAGGCAGAACAGGAAATATTATAATTGCAATAGGTGATGAGAGGTTAACACTTTTAGAAATACTTGGACTTGAGGACACAACTTTCGAAATAGGAGAAAAAATATACATTGGAAAAGAAGGAAGAACAAAAGTTCAATCTGTTTTAGGTAAATTAGATTATGCCAAAATTTCTGTTACAGCACAAAGTGAAATTTCAGGGATAGTAGAATTAATAATTAAAGAAAATGAGAAAAGGTTTGTAGACTACTTGAATAAGGCACAACCTCTCACACCAAGAATACATGCATTAGAGTTGATTCCAGGTATTGGTAAGACATATCTCAATCTTATTCTTGACGAACGAGAAAAAAAGCCATTCGAGAGCTATCATGATTTTGAAGAACGTGTTGGCTTGAAGGATTTGATTACTAATATATCAAAAAGAATACATGAAGAGATTTCTGGAAAAGCAAGAATGAATCTCTTTGTTAAACGATGAAAAAACGTCAAAACTTCGGACAGCATTTTTTAAAATCAAACACAATCGCAAATCGCATAGTTTCTGAAGCAAAAATCACCAAGAATGATGTTGTATTTGAAATAGGCACCGGTCATGGAATTTTACTTCCATACATGTGCAAAAAAGCAAATAAAATAATATCCATAGAAATTGATAAAAATCTGTACAATTTAGCAAAATCAAAATTCCATGATGAAAAAAATTTAACTCTAGAGTATGGTGATGGGTTCAAATCAAATCATAGTTTTACTATTTTTATTTCAAATCTTCCTTATTCAAAGAGTAGAAAATCAATAGAATGGTTACTTCAGAAGAATTTCTCTCGTGCTGTGATTATGGTACAAAAAGAATTTGCAGATAAGTTACTTTCTAGTAAAAATCATACTGCAATATCAATTCTAACAAATTATGGCTTTCAATTAAAAATTATAATGGATGTAAAAAAATCAAATTTTTATCCAGTACCAAAAGTAGATTCCGTTGTAATTTTTTTGACACAAAAGAAGATAGTATCAAAGACAATAATTTCAACAGTCAATCGAATGTTTTCATATAGGCGTAAAACGCTTCAGAATGTTTTAAAACAATTCGGGATTAATTCAACATCTAAGGAAAGATTAGATGACTTATCTGGAGATGAAATAATAAAAATTGCAAAAAAAATTATTAGAAATTGAACCATATCCTCCAGCAGAGGATACATTCTTCCTGGCGGATTATATAGAAAAAATCAGCGGTAAATCGGTATTGGATATAGGTACAGGGTCTGGATATTTAGCAGATCTTTTATCGAGATCTTTTCCTCTCGTAGTGGCAACGGATTTGAGTTTTTTTACGCTAAAAAAACAAAATATGTTTTCGAACAATATCATATGCTGTAATGGAGCTGACGCTTTGAATTACAAGTTTGAGTTTGTGATTTGTAATCTACCCTACCTTGATACCAATGAAATATTGGATATTCGCACAGATGGTGGGAAAGATGGGTTAGAAATACCAAAAAAAATTATCGATTCAGTTCAATCATGTGTAATACCAGGCGGAAAATTAATCTATGTTACATCATCACTGTCTAATTTTCAAAAACTGATTGATTATACTGAGTTGAAAGGTTTCAGAGCTCAGATTGCTGCAAAAAAGAAATTATTTTTTGAAGAATTAATATTGGTTGAGGCAACTAAATTACCTTCTTAGTTTTTGTTTAGCATATACAACTATTGCATCTGTCATTTGTGTTGTACCTGCACTACCACCAATATCACTAGTGGTTGCTTTATTTTCATTGATCACTTGTTCAGTAGCAGAAAATATTGCATTTTTGATATCTGATTCACCAAGATATTCAGCCATCCAAGCACCTGCAAGTATAGTTGCAGTTGGATTAGCCTTATTCTGCCCGGCGATGGAAGGAGCACTTCCATGTGCCGCTTCAAACATTGCAAAGGAATCACCCATATTTGCAGAATAAATTAATCCGATTGAACCAACAATCCCTGATGCTAGTTCAGAAATTATATCCATGAAAAGATTTGTACTTAATAAAACTGAGTTGTTAAATTGTTCAGGATTTATTACTAGTTGCTGACTCATATTATCAATATAGATCTCTTCCAATTCCATATTTGGAAATTCTTTCTGGCAGTTTTCTAATTCTTCCCAAAAAATCCCGTCAGTTTTCTTGAGTATATTTCGTTTTGTAATACCAGTCATTTTTTTAAGATTGTATTTTTTAGCCCATTGAAATCCAGATAAAATAAATCGCCTACAATTTTTTCTTGTAATCTGACGTATAGCTATAGCTGCATCATCTGATATTTGCACTTCAATTCCACTGTACAATCCCTCAGTGGCTTCTCTGAAACAAACAAAGTCCAAGTTTCTATTTGGGGTTAATCGCTTGAATGTTTTAATCGGTCTTATATTAGAATACAACTCAAATTTTTGACGAAGTGTAACTGCTACACTTTTTGGCGCATCTGGTTTTGGTATAGTTGTGGTTGGTCCTTTAAAACAAGCATCAGCATCATCAAGTGCCTCCATAGTTTTATCCGGAATGTATGATTTTTCTTTGAACCCATTCCTTTCCCATTGCTCTGATCCTACCTCACAATGGATTAGTTCTGATTGTAAATTACATTCTTTGAGCACTTTGAGCATAGAATCCACTACTTCAGGTCCTATCCCATCTCCTTTCATCACCACTGCTTTTTTTGTCATATTACATATTCTAAATTTTAATTATTTAACCCTAACTTGAAATTTCTCAATTTGTTAAATTTACATCAATCAATCGTTTAAAATATGAAGTGTAGTTAATCTACACAGATGGAGATAGTTCAATTATCAGATCTACATATTGGAGCTCAATTTCGAGAAGAAGTATTTGGAAATGTCATTGATGAAATAAATTCATTAAAACCAGAGGCAGTTGTGATCACTGGCGATCTAACAAATGAAGGGTTAATTGAACAATATGAGAAATGTAAAAACTTAGTTTCTCAGATTAAAACAGAGAAAATAATCGCAATTAGTGGAAATCATGATTATAGAAATACGGGATATTTATTATTCAAAAAATATTTTCCATTTAAAGCAGAGAATCCCATTGGGAATGATGTAATACTTGTGACACTTGGTTCTGCTAGACCAGATCGTGATGAAGGTGAAGTGGGTCATCATCAAAATCTATGGCTAGAACGAACTTTGAAAAAATATGAAAATAAATTGAAGATAGTAGCAATGCATCATCATTTGATTGGGATTCCAGATACTGGTTCTGATCGATTAACCGTTATTGATGCTGGAGATGTATTACGTACAATTCTAGATTCTAATGTGAATCTAGTTTTATGTGGGCACAAACACAGACCGTGGATTTGGGATTTTAATACATTATCGATTGCAAACGCTGGCACCGCTTCTTCAGAAAGAGTTCGTGGATTCTTTGAAAACTCGTATAATATAGTCAATGTTGACAATGGAACTTTTCGTGTTGATCTAAAAATTGTTAATGGCAAGCGAACACCATTGAGAAATATTGTCCAAGACTATACTCAAACTTCAGAAAACTAAATTCATTTTGAAATATTTAGTTTAATGAAACGATTAATGATTTTTACTATCTTAAATTCACGTTATACTAATTAACCAAATTAATTTAATATCACTGTGCGGGGATCGCCTAGCTTGGTAGGGCGTAGGATTGCTAATCCTATGTTCGCAAGAACTCGTGGGTTCAAATCCCTCTCCCCGCGCTGAATTAAACTTAAAAGTACGATTAATTCAAAACTTCCAATGGGAAGACGGAAAACTCAAAAAATTGTAAAAAGCGGTCCAAAAAATGTTACAACTGGTATGTGTCCTGAATGTCAAACAATAGGTAGAATTTTTATAATTGGCCAAGTGGGCAAGGAAAGAGGTAAATGCCAGTCTTGCAACCAAGAGTTCGAGCTTTAATATTATTAGCAGATATTACCAATAACTTTTTAAGGTCTTTTATTTGGTTGATCACATGCCTAAACAAACTGATGAATCTGAGACGATTTACGAAAGAGTTGCAAAATTAGAAGATGAAGTAGCTTCATTACGTAACGAAATAGATTTTCTAAAAAATGCATTCAAGAATAAATTATCACGTCATGAGATTAAAATGGTGAGAAAGGGTAACGATGTATCATCAATCATTGATTAGATTTTTCTCTTACATTTTTAATTAATTCAAGAATAAAATCTACATCTTCTGCTTCTGGTTGCATCTCGAGATATTTATTCAGTAATGGTAATGCCTTATCATAATGTAAAAGTCGTTCTTCTAATATTCCTTTATCACGAATTTCTTCTGGAGAATCTGGTTGTATCCCCAAAATCATATTTGCACATTTCATAGCTTTATCATATGCAAATGATTGTGTATATGCATTTTTCAAATTTCTTAGTAGTCTAGTTAACACTTGTTCTTCTGTTGCCTCATCAAGATATTCAGAAATCATCTCAACATCTTCACCAAAATTACTGTGTAGAATTTCTTCTAAATTTTCAATTGTAAGAAGCCTACCTCTATAAAATGGATCTAAAATAATATCATCATTATATTTTACAATAACATGACCTGGAAACCCCACAATCTTCAGATCAAGTCCAATGTATTTTGCTATTTCAGTATATACAATTGAAAGCGTGATGGGGATACCGGATTTTTTATCAATTACAGTATTTAGAAAATTATTTCTAGGATCGTAATAATTTTGATCATCTCCAGAAAAACCATAATTTTCAAAAATATGTTCACTTAGCATTGAAATGAGATATATTGGATTTTCAACATCATCTATTTTTAATTTTAGAGAGTTACCAATTTGATTTATTTTTTCAATATAGTCTGTGATATTTAGTTCAGGATAATCCAAGATTTGTGCAAGTTTGAGACATTTTTCTATTAAATTATATTTTGGATCCTGTGAAAAAGACAGCCATTCTGTGACAAATGGATCAAACTTTTCTGTCGTCAATAAACAAAGTGCTATCCAACTCTATTTAGATATAGTTGTGGATTTTTCAATTCTTTTGTATTGGGCGGATCTATAATTAATTTTTCAAATGTATTTTTACCAAACTCATTGAATAGATATTCAGTGAATTCTTTACCTGTACTCTTTTTTACACTATATGCTGAATAATCAGTACCTACAAACGTAGTAAGATAATTTTGAAAATCTGTATCATCTTTTAATATTCGTTGTACTAGAAATTCTGCCATACCTTCCATAGTAGTAAATATTGCATGTTGTGATTGAATAGGTTTCAACCATCTTTGATAAATCGCTTCTAACGAAGGTATAAAATCTGAAATCTTTGGGTCAATTTCCACTCTTGTGTATGTCATCACATCAGGTCCCATAACATTTGTGATGAAATTATCAGGATTTAACATAAAAAATAAATTGGCTTTTTTTGCAATCTTGAATTCCTCTGGTACTAATTGTAATTGTAAATACTCGGTCAATTCAGTTACTGTTTTCTCATCTAATCCCAGGATAGTTTTTGCCAATTCCTCATTTATCGTATTAACCTGTACAACAGCTTGTATGTTTAATTTTTGTAGATTGGTTTGTACTGAATGGATTATTTCTTCTAGAACAGTCATTTTTAGAGCCCCAAGATATCCAGATTTTACAGATTCAGATTTCATCTGATATGGAGGTCCCTGTTTGTACAGAATTATTTTTGGATAATCTCCTAAAATAAACATGTTAAGGTAAATCTTAGAATCGAGATAATCACCATATGTAGTTGTTAATTTTGAAATGTATGATTTTACATAAGTAGAGTAAACCAAGAATTTAGCAGTATCTTCTCCAATAATCTCTGCAATTTTTTTTAAATCATTTTTTGTAACGGCATCAAATAATTTATCAATAAATTCTCGTGCATTATCAGTGAATACTTTTTTACCCTTTAACTTCTTGAATCCATCTAATCCTAAATATTCTATAGATAACTCATTAGAAATTTCTAATCCAGTGTAATCATAAACTTTTTGCTTCAAATCTGGAAATATTTTTTGTACTATACTTTTAACATCATCAAACTTTATTGTAAAATCTTTATCATCATTAATTTTTTTTGATAATGTTGCTATTTCTTTCTCTTCGTCAAGTTCTACTGAAATTTGTCCCATCAAAGCTTCAGCAAATTCATCCAATTCTGACATGTTAATTCGATCGTCAAAAAACTAAATTTAATACTATCTAACCATTGAATCAGCCTTTGTTATTGATATAGTTGTGAGTGCCGGGGGTGGGTTTCGAACCCACGACCTCCAGATTATGAGTATTGCCCTTCTTTGGAGAGGCTGGCACTCTAGGCCAGGCTGAGCTACCCCGGCATAATACGCATGAATTTCTAGTACAATTAAATCGTTCTGAATCTAATAATATTTTGAAATTTCAGACCATTTAGAATCTACATTTTTTACCCATAGAAATTTTTTCTGAAGTGCTGATGTGTAAAGTTTTTCCCATTCAGCAACAACTTCATCAGTCCAACTTTGAAAGATTCTTGGATCAATGTAATTTCTCAGTGATGTACCTAAATTATAATCTCGTGTTTTTTGTGTCAGATCTATTTGAAGTTGTAGTTTTTCAATACGTTCAGTGTGTTTTTCTTTTTTCTTTTTTATCATAGTTTTAATTTTTCTGATCTGTTTCTTCTGGGTTTCTCTTTGCACTTCTGTTTTTATAATCTTAGATTGTGTTTTTTTCAACGATTCTTCATATTTTTGCCATGGTTTTGCTTTTTCTACGTCATTTAGAGTATTTTTTTTCTTTTCTAATGTTTGATCAAAATTCTTTGGTATGGTACGTTTATGATTACACATTTTAGCCGCATCTAGGTTTGCTAATTTTGCGTGGAATAGTTTTTTCATATTTGATTCAGATTTGATGTTATCATGGGCACGAAGATATTTTGAAACTACACTTGATGCCAGATATGTTCTAAAGACCTTTGCCGTGAGACCTTTCACGATTGTTGAATAATATATATTTACATGTCTTGATGTGATATCATCAAAAATTTCTTGGTTATTTTTTTTGTTTGAAACAAGCTCCTTCAGATTATCATGAAACTGTTTGTCTTGACCCTCTGCTGGAATGGTTTCTTTCCATCTCACACTGTCCTTTCCAAGGAAATCAAACTCGATTGCATTTCCAGAAAGTTTGATGTGTTCTTTTCGTAATGTTGTGGCACCAACGGTGTCAGCTTCATCAGGATCTTTTTCATCTCCAACTCTCATTGCAGTACGATAAATCAGATAACAAGCAGTAGATATTTTCCGAGTTCTTGGATCCTTATTTTGCATATCCTTACTGATTTGTGTCTTGATACTTTCGATCTCTTTGGCTAATTTTTTTGCTTTATCATATTTAGCTTGATCTCGTTCTTGTTTAATTCCAGCTGTGTCTGCTAACCAGACATATTTTCGTTTTTGAGTTAGTATATCCATCCAGCTTGCAATCCACATTGAATCTTTATCATGTACGATTTTTCCCCATTTACCATCTGGAATTTTTGCATCTTTACCAAGATTCAGCGTGACATTTTTTGCTGTCACTCGTGGCTTGAATCGTCCGCGCATAGGATGCTCACCTCTCCCCATAAAAATTCCTGGTGGTTCCGCCATGTAGTTTGCAATATCAACTTCTTTCCCATCCATTATTGCTTTTCCATAACTAATCTTCATATTTTCACGGATTTTTTTCCGTTCTACTGCAAGTGCCTTTTTTTCTTCTTTTGTCATTAATTCTTTGACCTCCTTTTCTTTATCAACAAGTTTGTATGATTGTGTGAAATCAATATCCGCATATTTTAGATCCTTGAATTTATTGTTGAAAGTTTTAGCAAAATCTTTGATAAAATTTTTCTGAAACACAGGATCCTCGACATATTTTTCTGTAGCTCCTGGTTTTGGGGCATCCTTCTTTTTTGCCCATTGATAAACCATTTCTTCCTGCTCTAATGTAAGAGATACATTTTCCCCATTGATTTTGATCTTAATACCTACTGATTCATACTCAGGAGGAAATAATATTCCTTTATGCTCTAATGTTTTCCATTTCATATATTTCACTTATCTAATACGACTTAGAAAAAAATTGAACAAAACTGTATATCAATCTAACCACAGAAATTGAATAAAACATAGGTTAAAGAGAGTTATCACTGAATATCTATTCTCCATAAAGTTCTTTTTTTATGTAATTTTCAAACTCAAGATCTGTTTTGTTCTTCTTTGCCTCTAAGAACATCGATGCATCATTACCAACAATGTATCTTGGTAATGGGTTCTCATCTTTTGTAGCCTTGACTATAGCATCTGCAACTTCCTTTGGATCGGTTCCCATCTCACACATCATCTTAATGCCAGATACCACCTTGTCAGTAATGTCCGTGTAAACAGACTCTGGTCCATATTTTTCTGCCATCTTCATGTTTTTCATAAAGTTTGTTTTGATGACTCCAGGTTCAATTATCACAACATTAACACCAAATGGTGCTAGTTCAAATCTCAAGGATTCACTTAATCCTTCTAAAGCAAATTTGGAGCTAATGTATGCAGGCGATGCTGGAAATCCAATACGACCTACAACTGAACTAACATTAACTATTGTTCCAGAACCTTGCTTTCTCATTGTCGGTCCAACTTTCTGAATTAGTCTTATTATTGAAAAGAAGTTTGTATCAAACTGTGCCTTAAATTCATCAACAGATACATCTTCTACACATCCCCAGAGACCCCATCCTGCATTATATACAAGAACGTCAATCCTATGTTTTTCATCAAGAATTTTTTGTATAGATGTTTTAACCGAATTCTCATCATCTACATCCAGTTTTAACACATTAATTTTCAAATTCTCTTTTTGTCCCAACTCTTTAATTTTTTGACCTTTTGTGATGTCTCTCATCGTGGCGTATGTATAATACCCCTCTCTTGCTAGTGCTAAAGCGGTCTCAAACCCTATTCCAGTGGAAGTGCCAGTGACAACAGCAATCTTTTCCATGAAGATTTTTTCATTGAGTCATGTAATAGTTTTATGATCCCCTTGTATAGTAGGACCCCTATTGATAGCATTAACATGAATATGTAAGCATGATTATCGTATCCGAAACTATTATCTATAATTAAATGAAATAAGTATATGGCAAGTTACACAACAGAAGTAGCCTCAATTCATAGACAGTTTCAGGCAGGATTAAAGAAAGCCAATTCAAGACAAGCAGTTTTGAACTGTTATTGGAAGCATAAAGCTCAGCATGAAAGACTACTTAAGAAACATCTGAAAGAAGAAATGGCACAAGTTAACCGAATAAAATCTAAGATCAAATATAGATAATAAAACTGATATCTATTCCTTGTATTTTTTTAATTAATTAATTATTATGTAACATACGATTACCATAATTATTGAAAAAATTCAGTCTGAATAAAATCTATAATCAAAATTGTATTGATGGAATGAAAGATATTCCAGATAATAAAATAGATTTAGTTATTACGGATCCTCCATTTGCTATTAACTTCAAACCTAAAAAAGCAAATTATAATAGAATTGCTTCACGAGTTTTACCTGGATATAATGAAATTGAATCTAAGGATTATTACAATTTTACTTATAATTGGATGAGTCAGATTAATCGTATTTTAAAAAAATCTGGAAGTATGTATGTATTTTCTGGATGGAATAATTTGAAAGATATACTAACTGCTTTAGATGAAAATGGATTCATAACAATTAATCACATAATTTGGAAATATCAATTTGGAGTAGTCACATCAAAAAAATTTGTCACATCACACTATCACTGTCTGTACGTTTGCAAAAATAATAACGAACGAAAATTTTTTCCTTATTCAAGATTTGATAAAAACGCAAAAACCACTGACGGAAAGAGCCTTCATTATAGTGATAAGGAGGATGTATGGAATATTAAAAGAGAATATTGGACAGGAGATGAAAAAACTCCAACTAAATTACCTGCTGAAATAATAAAAAAAATATTGGAATATTCAAGTGAAGAAAAAGATGTAATATTTGATCCATTTTTAGGTTCAGGTCAGGTTGCAGTAGTTAGTAAAATGTTGAAAAGAAAATACTTAGGATTTGAAATTGTAAAAGAATATTATAATTTTGCAAAAAAACGACTTGAAAAAAATGTTTACAGATTGAAGAAATAACAGAAACTTAGTTATTTTTGTTTTTTACCACTGTATCATTTTCAGAGTGTCCAATTTTATTTTGTATTATTTTTCTAAGATCTTCATCATTTGTATTTTTGGAATCTATTCCCAAAGTTTTAGACATTATATCTAACTTTTGTCTTTCATTTTGTACAGGTCCTGAAATCTCGAAATTCTCCTTTGTCACATCTTTCATTTGCTTTTCAACTGTATCTTTTGCTTTTTTATATTCACCCACAATTTTTCCTATTTTTTTTGCCGTTTCAGGAAATCTGTTTGTGCCAAGCAGTAAAATTAATGCAGCAAAAATAATTATTAACCATTCACCACCTATGATATTTAACGAATATTCTATCATGAAATTATTCTTAATAGTATAAAATTAAAGATTTGGATTTTTGAATTTTACTTATATGCAGCAATCATCACTGCACCACCCATGAGGTCCTTTTCAAATTCAATCTTTGAAAATTTTTCATTCAGGAGTGATTCTAGTTTTCTATTTTGTGGCCAGAGTCTATATGTTTCATAAAGTGCCGCAAATTTTAATCCAAGTTTTCCTCCAATTACATACGCAATAATTGGCAAAATTGTTTTCAAATATAGTGAAACACCAAACCTAATGATTGGATTGTCCGGCTTACCCAAGTCAACTATAACCCACTTGCCATCTTTTTTTAAAATTCTATGAATTTCTGAAATTGCTATTTTCAAGCTAATTGCATCACGTAATGAATAACCAGAAAGAACTGCGTCAAATTGTTCATCTTTAAATGGTATATGCTCAAAAACACCGCAAGTCACTTCAGGTTTTTTCTGAAATAATCTATTTGTATTTTTTAACATTGGTACTAATGGATCATATAACATCACATGAATATCACCATTGGTTGCATCTATTGCAGTTTTTGACATATTACCAAATCCTGAACCAGCATCAAGTACAAAATCACCTTTTTTTATTCTGCCTTTTATGGCCTTATTACGATGTTCAGAATCCTTTCCTAATGAAATATACGAATTGACTTTATCATATATAGGAATAATATCCTGCAGAACATCTAGTACTTCTCCCCAATAACTTCCTAAACCCACATTAATTCTACAATATCTGATATTATATTTTATATGATATACTACTTTGCAGATGTATCATTTTTCGCTTGAGCATATTTTTTCAATTCATCATTAGAGACTTTTTCTATGATTTGTGTGCTCAATGTGATCTTTGACATTTTGATGTCTTCTGTACTGTTTTTGTCATTCTTGAGATTTATAGCAGAAATTGCTAATGATATGGCATCATCCATAGACATATCTTTTCTATAATTCTTTTCCAAAAAATTGGTAACATCATCTGATGTACCACCAATTGCAACTGCAGCATATGAAACATATGTACCACTAGGATCAGTAACAAATATTCTAGTTCCCTTTTTATCAATCCCAGCAACAATTAGTGCAACACCGAAAGGACGAACACCTGAATATTGTGTGTATTGATGAGCTTGATCCGCTAAATGTTTTGCAACTGTTTCCACTTCAACAGCTTCATCATAAGTGAGTTTATTACTTTGGGCAAAAAATCGTGCTGTGTCAACCTGAACACGTGCATCAGGAATATACCCTGCTGCTGCTACACCTATATGGTCATCAACCTGAAAAATTTTTTGGGTTACATCTCCCACTTGAAGATCACGAGTTTTTTCCTCCACTGCAAGTATCACACCATCCTTACATTGTATACCAACTGCTATGGTTCCTCTTTTTACAGTTTCAATAGCATATTCAACCTGATAAATTCGACCATCCGGTGAATACATTGTAGGTGTCATGTCATAGCCACGTGATGCCATCATAATATCTGAATTAAAATGGAAGTCAATTTAAGGGTTAGTTATTCTGAATTGAAATTTTTATTCACTTTCATATTCTTATCTGTTTGAGTGTGTTAAAATACAGAACTACTCTATACATAATATGGAAAAAAAATTAGAGCAATTTCATAATCAAAAATATATCAATTTTGAAACATACAAGAAAGATGGATCGCCTGTTAGAACACCTGTTTGGTTCGTCATTGATAATGATCTATTATATGTAATAACTAAAGAGCATACGGGCAAAGTTAAGAGACTCAAAAATAACCAAAATGTTAGAATTGTTAGCTGCTCCTTTCAGGGAGAGCCTAAAAATGAATGGGTCAAAGGTATGGCACAATTGATTACAGACGAAAGTGCAAATAAAATTATCAAACTTCGTAAGAAAAAATATGGTTTTGCTGCAAGATTAATTGGTTTATTCACATCTCAAAAGGGTAATTTTGTTGTATATTCTATTCAGTTAACTGAGTAGAATTTTTACCATCTATTATTTTTTAAAAATCTGATTTTACTAGAGACATTTAAATACAAATTTGAATTAAATCTGATCCATCTTGACTCAAGCTGACCCATTTGAGAATGCAACAAAACAGGTTAATGACGCATGTGATGTTTTAGGGATAAACGATGAGGGCATAAGAGATTATTTGATCATGCCAAATAGGTTTCTTCGAGTCAAAATTCCAGTAAAAATGGATGATGGTAAGATTAGGGTCTTTACAGGATTTAGATGTCAGCATAACAACGATAGAGGACCATACAAGGGCGGTATAAGATACTTTGATCCTGAGGGTGGTGTCGAATACATGGAACGAGAAGTAATGGCTCTTTCTTCTTGGATGACATGGAAGTGTGCTGTTGTTGATATTCCACTAGGTGGCGGTAAGGGAGGAATTTTTGTTAATCCAAAAAAAGAAAAACTTAGTGATGGTGAACTTGAAAGATTAACTCGACAATTTGCATCTAGAATTGCTGAAGTGATTGGTCCACAGAAGGATATTCCTGCTCCAGATGTTTACACAACTGGAAGAGAAATGACTCAGATTATGGACACATTTACAAAAATGAATGGAAATAATTATTCTCCGGGAACTATTACTGGAAAACCAATTCCTGTGGGTGGTTCTCTTGCACGAAATGTTGCTACAGGTTTAGGCAATGCCTACTGTATTAGAGAAGCAGCAAAAATTTTGAATATTGAACTTAAGGGCGCTAAGGTTGTACTGCAAGGATTTGGAAACGCTTCAACCTTTTCTGGTGAATATCTAGAAAAGATGGGTGCAACATGTATTGCGGCAAGTGATTCAAAGGGTTCAATTCTTGTTCCAGATGGATTTAAAGTTCAGGAATTAATTGATTGGAAGCAAAAGGAAGGATCTGTGGTTGGTTATCCAGGTAGCAAAGAGATTTCTACAGAGGAATTGCTTACAACAGAATGTGAAGTCTTGGTTCCCGGTGCACTTGAGAATCAAATCACTGCAGCAATTGCAGAGAAATTAAAATGTAAAATTATTGGCGAAGCTGCAAACGGTCCTACTTTACCTGAGGCTGATCCAATTCTTCACAAGAAAGGAGTTTTTGTTATACCGGACATCTTGGCAAATTCTGGTGGTGTTTGTATCTCTTATCTGGAATGGGTGCAAAACAACATGGGTTACTACTGGTCATTTGATGAAGTTGCAAGTAAGATGGAAACTAACATTGTCAAAGGTCTGAAGGATATGTATGAACTTTCTAAAAAACATAATATTGACAATAGAAGAGCCGCTATGGTATTGGCTGTAAGTCGTGTCTTAGAAGCATTTAACCATAAAGGCATCTGGCCATAATTGTAAATGCATTATTCTATCTGAATATTCTTGATCATTCATCTACTAAACATATAATATGTTTTAAAAAATTTGTAACATGACTGATATTCTTGTTATTCAGAATGCAGCCATTGAAGGAATTGGTCAATTAGGCAAGATGTTAGAAAGTGATGGTTATACACTCAAAACAATCAATGCAAAACAGGAAAAAATACCTCAAAAAAAGTTTCCTTTTCTTATAATATTAGGTTCACCCGACAGTGTAAATGATAATCTACCACATTTTGCAGATGAACTAAAACTTGTGAAAGACTATGTTTCAGAAAACATTCCAGTGCTGGGAATTTGTTTAGGCTCTCAATTATTAGCAAAAGCGTTTGGATCTAAAATTTATCGCGGAGAAAAAAAAGAAGTTGGGTTTTATCATGATATTATTCCAGAAAACCAAAACCAGTCAAAAATATTTTCTAATTTTAGAAAACCTTTTTCAGTTTTTCATTGGCATAATGAAACGTTTGATCTGCCAGATCAGGCCACTAGATTAGCATATTCAATAAATTATCCAAATCAGGCTTTCAAAATAGGTAGTGCAGTTGGAATTCAATTTCATTTGGAGATTGACGAACCAACAATCAATCTTTGGCTAAATACCACCAAAGAAGATATTTCCAATACACATATCCAAAATGTGAAAGACGAGATACCAAAATATCTTACTGTGATCGAGGAAAATATGATGTATTTTTATAAAAATCTGAAAAAAGAGTTTTCTTTATGACCAAAGTTTAATATATTGAAAAATTTTTTTATCGATCTATTATGAACAGTATTACAAAAATTTTTGATGATACAATTCAAACTGATCATAAAATAATAACTGAAGAAGTAGCAAAATCAATTTTAAAAAAATATGGGATTAAAGTTCCTGGGTTTGCTCTAGTAAAATCTACCAACGAAGCAGTAAAGGCTGCAAAAAAAATTGGATTTCCATTAGTAATGAAAGTTGTATCTCCACAAATTCTCCACAAAACTGATGTTGGTGGTGTAAAAGTTGGAATAGACAATGTTGCAGATGTCAAAAAGACATTTAATGATATGTATGGTCGTTTATCCAAGAAAAAAGGTGTGGATGTAAAAGGAATTCTTTTGGAAAAGATGATTCCAAAAGGTGGAGTTGAACTAATTGTTGGTATACAAAGCAATCCACAATTTGGTCCAATGCTCATGGTTGGTTTAGGTGGTGTTCTTACTGATATTCTTAAAGATGTTGCATTTAGAATGCTTCCAATTACAATATCTGATGCAAAATCAATGCTAAATGAATTAAAAGGCTCAAAACTTCTCAAAGGATTCCGTGGTAGTGCACCAATTGATATAGACATGGTTGCAAAAGCATTAGTCCAAATTGGAAAGATAGGAGTTGATAATGCCGATTACATAAACAGTATTGACTTTAATCCCGTAATTGTATATTCAAAATCTTACTTTGTAGTAGATGCAAAGATCATTCTAAATAAAGAACTGAAAAATAATTCAATTTCAAAAGCAAAACCAATCATTACATCAATGGAAAAATTCTTTACTCCAAAATCAGTCGCATTAGTTGGTGCATCTGCAACACCAGGAAAAATTGGTAATTCTGTCTTAGATGCGTTGGGTAAACAAGATTACAAAGGTAAAGTATATCCAATCAATCCTAAACAAAAGAAAATTCTTGGAATCAAATGCTATCCTTCATTAGAATCAATCAAGGCAAAAGTTGATCTGGTTGTTGTTTGTATTGATCTTTCGGCATGTGTTCCAATCATGAAAACTTGTGCAAAGAAAGGAATTCACAGTGTTGTAATAGTTTCGGGTGGAGGTAAAGAGCTTGGTGGTGATAGAGCAGCTATGGAGGCAGAGGTAAAAGCATTATCATTAAAACATAAAATTCGTGTAATCGGTCCTAACTGTATTGGAATGTTTAATGCAGCAAATAGACTTGATTGTGCATTTCAAGGACAATCAAGAATGGTTCGTTCAAAATTAGGAAATGTTGCATTCTTCTCACAAAGTGGAACGATGGGAATTAGCATGTTGGAGAGTGCTGATTTGTTTGGTTTATCAAAAATGATTAGTTTTGGTAACCGTTCTGATGTTGATGAAGCTGACATGATATGGTATGCTGCAAATGATCCTCAAACTAAAGTAATTGGACTTTATGTTGAAGGATTCGGCGATGGCAGAAAATTCATAAAAACAGCAAAACGTGTAATGAAAGAAAAGAAGAAACCAATTATAATTTGGAAGAGTGGTAGAAGCGAAGCAGGTGCAAAACAAGCCGCATCACACACAGGTTCTCTCGGTGGTGATAATGCAATGATTATGGGTGCATTCAAGCAAGCAGGAATTATTTCTGTTGATAGTTATCAAGAATTAGTTGGTGTCTTGAAGGCAATGGCGTGGCAACCTCCTGCAAAGGGTAATCGTGTTGCCATGACTAGTAATGGTGCCGGTCCAATGATTGGTGGAATTGACCATTTAGAAAGATTGGGTCTTACTATAGGAAAGTTAACATCAAAAACTCGCAAAAAAATAAAGGAGCATTTTCCACCAACAGTTCCTATTCATAGTGGTAATCCAGCAGATGTAGGTGGTGGTGCTACTGCGGATGATTATAGATTCGTTATTCAACAATTCTTAGATGACAAGAATGTTGACATTGCAATGCCTTGGTTTGTATTCCAAGATGATCCTCTTGAAGAAACAATTGTTGATTATTTAGCTGGACTTTCAAAGAAAAGAAAAAAGCCAATTTTATGTGGTGGAAATGGTGGTCCATATACTGAAAAAATGATAAAATTGATTGAAAAACATAATGTCCCAGTTTACCAGGACCTTCGAACGTGGGTTGCTGCTGCATCTGCATTATTCCACTGGGGTTCCGTTAGAGGTTAGAGATAACATTTAATTTCATCATGGATGTATTTGCTTTATGTCTCTCTTAACGGTAAAAAATGAAGAAGGAATATGTACTGTTAAGATTAACCGTCCTGAAAAATTAAATGCAATGAACACTGATGTTGCTAAGGAAATAATTACTACCTTCAAGGATCTAGACAAAGATGATAATGTTAAAGTAATTATTTTAACTGGTGAAGGTGACAAAGCATTTTCTGCGGGGGCTGATATAGAATATATGTCAAAAATATCAGCGGAAGAATCTGAACGTTATGCAAAACTTGGACAAGAACTTACAGCCACTGTTGAAAATGTAACAAAACCAACTATTGCTGCAGTTAATGGATTTGCTTTGGGTGGTGGATGTGAACTTGCTATGTCTTGTGATATTAGAATTGCATCAGATAATGCAAAAATTGGTCAACCAGAAGTAACGATTGGAATACCACCTGGTTGGGGAGGAACACAAAGATTAATGAGAATTGTGGGAATTGCAAAAGCAAAAGAACTTGTTTTTACTGGGAAAGCAGTTAATGCAAATGTTGCAAAGGAGATTGGTCTTGTTAACCATGTATATGAACAAGCAGTCTTAATGGACGAATCTCTAAAAATGGCAAAAACAATAGCTGCAAATGCTACTCTTGCTGTTCATATGTCAAAAACTGCAATAAACAAAGGACGAAATGCAGATTTGGATACTGGCTTGGGTGTTGAATTACTTGCCTGGCGAAATTGTTTTTCAGATCCTGAAAGAGAGGAAAGGATGACTAATTTTGTTAATAAGGGTAAAAAATAAACAGACTTCTTATTTTATTCCTAATATGTTTAATAGGAAAAGGTTATTATAATTTGAACCAGCCAGAGTTGAATATATGACTACAGAACAAAGTCACGAAACATCTGCTGATCATTCATGTGGGTGTGGACACGATCATGGAGAATCTCATGAATCTCCAAAACCTCAAGAAGTAGTTGTCGAGTCACCACAACCTCAAACACAATCAGGAAAATTGATCACAATCACTGAGAAAGCAGCAGAAAAAATTTCAGAATTCATGAAAGAAGAAAAGGAGAGCCCACAGTTCCTTAGAATATATGTTCAAGGCGGTGGTTGTTCTGGACTTTCTTACGGAATGGGTTTCGAGAAAGCAGCAGAAGAAGATGATCTAACTATTGAAGAAAATGGTGTCAAAGTAATAGTTGACACTTACAGTCAGGAACATCTCAAGGGTGCAAATGTGGACTACATTGAAAGTCTCATGGGATCTGGATTCAAAATCAATAATCCTAATGTTACCAAATCATGCTCTTGTGGTTCATCGTTCAGTACTGAATAATCATTTTTTCAAACTTTATTATAGAAAGTTATCCTTGATCCGCAAGCACTTATAACCATCATTGAAGACTTAAATATATTGAATAAAATGGAGATGAAAATTAATTGCCGTACACTGGAATCGTCAAGTATCATGTTAAACTATCATTCGATGTCGATGGTCTTGTCGAACGTGCAGACATCATAGGGGCTATATTCGGACAAACTGAGGGTCTTCTAGGCCCTGAGATGAATCTGAATGAGCTTCAGCGTGTTTCTAAGGTTGGAAGAATAGAAGTTACTACTACTTCTACTGAGAATACTACAAATGGTAACGTACTTCTACCTATGAGTACTGATGTTGATACCTGTGCGCTAATATCTGCTGCAATTGAAAGTATAGATAAAGTCGGTCCGTTTGATTGCAGTTTCAAATTAGATGCAATAGATGATGTACGTGCATCAAAAAAGGAAGACATTGTACGCAGAGCAAAAGAAATCAAACAGAAATGGTCCACTAAATCTGTTAGTGAAGGGGATACCATGCTGAAAGATGTACATGAAAGCATAGCAGGAAAAGTTACCACGTACGGTCCAAATAAACTTCCATGTAGTACAGGAGTTTTTGATTCACCATGGATAATTTTGGTGGAGGGAAGGGCTGATATCTTAAACTTACTTAGAGCTGGATTTGATAATGCTTTAGCAATAAATGGTGCAACTATAGATGAATCTATTAAAGAAATGTGTAAATCCAAAAAGAAAATTGTGGCATTTTTGGACGGTGATAGAGCTGGTGGAATGATTCTACAAGAACTCAAATCAGTTGTTAATGTAGACATTGAACTACGTGCTGATTCAGGGATTGAGGTGGAAGAGCTTACCCCTCAACGTGTAGCAGATATCCTAAATGATACTAACATTGAAATGAAAAAATTAGGTACTAGTCCACCTACAATAAACGAAGACGATAAATCATTAGCCACTGTAATAAGTAAAATTTATCCAGATCTAAATGAGACACTAGAGTCTGTTGCATTAGATGATAAGGACAATCAGTTATTCAAAATACCTATCAGTGAATTAGTAAATAAACTGTCTACGCAAACTGGTATAAAATGTCTTATTTTGGATGGAATAATCACTCAGAGATTATTAGACAATGCAAAAACATCTGGTATTGGGTATATAGTCGGTCATAGAGCTGCAAAGTTATCAAATCTTGGTGATGTAAAAATAAAAACATTTACAGAACTCGGTATATCTTAATTCTTTATGTCTGATCTAAAGATTCAACATATTCTCACATTATCACAATTACTGTCTAAGGGAGCACGATATAATTTTATTCAAATTACTACATCATCTCTCGCTGAAAATATAAAAAAATCGCAGCAATCTGCCTCAAAACATCTTTTAGAATTAGAAACGAATGGATTCATTGAACGAGTAGTTCATGGAAGAAAAGTTTCTGTTAAAATTACCCAAAATGGATATGCTGAATTACTTAAACTACATCTACTTTTACGTGCTAATATAGAAACATCTGTATCTTCTTTAGAATTAAAGGGTACAATAATTTCAGGGATGGGAGAGGGTGCATATTATATGTCATTGAAGGGATATACAAAACAATTTAAATCAAAAATTGGATTTATCCCATTTCCAGGAACACTTAATGTAAAATTAAATCAGCCAGAATATATCCAAGCAGTTGAACAATTCATTGTTTTAGATGGTATAATGATTGAACCATTTTCTGATGGAAAGAGGACATATGGATGGGTAAAATGTTTTCACGCTAAATTAAATAATTCTACTAAATGTGAATTAATTCGTCTTGAGAGAACACATCATGATAATTCGGTGATTGAATTAATATCAAAAAATAATTTACGTAAAACTGCTAAACTAAAAACTGGCGCTAAAGTCACAATTAAAATTTTAATTCCTAATCGATCGTAAACTAAAGATCATGGATATCTTCACCATATTTTTTTTGAATGTCAGAGCTTGATAATTCAGGAATGGGTGACGACAATCTTGCTATTTCCACATCAAGGTTAATTTGCTTACATCCATCAGATATGAATTTTTCTTGATGGATCTGATCATATCCTAATGCGATTACATCAGGTTTTACTAGTTTTACAGTTTCAAAGATATTATCTTCATTACCGATAATTACAACATCAACCATGGATAAACAACTTACCAATTCACATCTAGACTCCTGACTATGTAGTGGTGATCTTTTTTTCATTTTTATGGCTGTTTTGTCAGTAGCAATTACAACTACTAAGATATCGCCTAGATCTTTTGCGGCATTAAGGGTGTGTATATGACCAGGATGGATAATATCAAAAACTCCTCCAGCCAACACAATTTTGAGTCCACGTTTTTCCCAATCATTTCTCAACTTTACTGAAAAATCCAATTATATTCCTCACTCTTCTTATTACTTTTTAACGCATCGATAATCTACATTTTTGGATCTATACCCTTTGCAATTCTTAGAGCATCTACTAAACCATCCGCATAACCAATACTCAAAACTGCATTTTCATCCTTTCCTTCTTTTAGAAAATTTTCTGCATCATCAATGTAAAGTTCTGCATTTTGAAGTATATCCTGAAACTCTTTTGCATCACTATAAAATGGTTTAATTTCATTTAATGCGTCTCTAACCATTGGAACATATTTTTCAATCATCTGCATTGAGATATTCTTAATATCATTTGAATTATCGGCCGGCTTGGATAAACAATCAGTTAATGCGCTGATAGCATCAGATTCTGTAAAATGTAGTTTTCCAGTAATAATAACACTATGTGGCGGTTCACCAAAATCTATTTTGAGCAAATCACTGAATTTTCCAGAGGTGATTTTTTGTGTTTTCATTCCAACTCTTGAAGTAACAATTGCAAATGTATCATTATTTACAACTTTTCGTTTTTGTTCCTTTTCAATGTCTAGCAGACTCAAAATAGCAGTCTTAGGGTCAAGAAAAAAATTTTGATCCTCATTATATTCTAATAATATTATAGAATGTAATCCTTCTATTAGATTCTTAAAAATAGTAGTATAAGGTGTTGTTACAGATTTTTTGTCACTCATTATAGTTACAATCTTTCCAACTTTATAGAATTGTAATCCTATCTCTCCTATCATTGCAGTTATTGCCGAGGTAGAATGAATTGTTTTTGTTTCTATATCTTCTAATCTTGCTCTAGTTCTTAGTTCTATGTGTGTTGTAGCTATATACGGATCCCCATAAGATAATAAAACTACAATAGAACTTCTTGAAGCATTAAGTATTTCCTTACCATCCTCCACCATCCATCTTTTTGCAATTTTGAATTCACCATGCACCAAGTTTTTAATTTCTTCTTCATGTTTCACGTAAATTGGACTTGTAAATGATTCCAAATATACTAAATCAGCTTTCTCAATAATTTTTATGGATTCACTAGGTATTGACTCAGTTCCAGATATACCAAGACCAATGAACCACAGCATTATTTACTTCTACCATGTAATCTTTTTAAATGAAATAATGTCCTTTTGAACACATCAATTCCTTTTAGGAATTCTTCTATGGATACTTTTTCATCAATTGTATGTGCTTCATGAGGATCACCAGGTCCATATGTAATAACTGGGATTTTTAATTGGTTACCAACTACATTCATGTCACCAGTTCCAGTTTTTCTAATTAATGTAGGTCTTTTTTGTTCTACATCCAATACAGCAAGTGTGATAGCTCTAACTAATGCTGAATTATGAGCAGCCTCAAATGGTTCAGTTTCATCAACAACCGAATATAAGATCTCAATTCCACGTTTCGAAGAAATTTCATTTATACTAGTTGTAATTTTTTCCTCCACACTGTTACAATTCATGTCTACTGGAATTCTGATATCTATGGTTGCAATGCATTCCTTTGGTGTAATATTATGACTTGTTCCACCACGAATTTCCGTTAATGATGCAGTAAGCATCATTCCTTTTGTTTTATTTTCCTGTCCACCTTCCAGATTATTTTTCAAATCTTTGACTACGGTTGCTGTTTCTTCGATTGCATTTTTTGCTAGCCAAGGCGCACTAGCATGAGCACTGTTTTCAACATTAATCTTGAGATTTATCGCTAACCTTCCCTTGTATGCTATGGTTACTTTCTGAATACTGCTTGGCTCTCCAAAAATTGCATAGTCTATCTCTGGTTTATTTTTTACAAGGTTTTTAATTCCTGTTGCATTGCCTTCTTCATCAACCGCACCCACAAAAATAACCGTACCTTCATTTTCTTGCATACTAGATGCCGCAAATAACATCGCAATTAATGGAGATTTTGCATCTGACGCTCCTCTACCAAATAAATAATCTCCTTCTTTTCTGACTTTGATTCTTCCTGGGACTACATCCATATGGCCACATAACATAATTCTTGGTTCACCTGAACCCTTTATGGCAATCAAATTTCCAACTTCATCTTGATGTATGTCTTTAAATCCTAAATCATCACATCTATCTGCAAGAAAATCAGCTAATGCTTTTTCCCGTAATGAAGGTGTGTAGATTCTTAACGCCTTTTCAAGTGTCTTTACAGCATATTTTGAAGAAACTAAATGAGTATCCATTTTATTGCAACCCTTTTACATGCTCTAACATTAATTTTGGGACATCTATTCCTGTCACTCTAACAACATTTCTAAATTCTGTTGTATTGTTTATTTCATGAACAACAAGACCCTTTTCTTCACTTTCCATCAAATCTACACCCACAATATCACCGAACACTGTATTTTTTGCCTTTAAACAAACATCTTCTAATTCATTTGTAATCTTACATGTTTCAGCGGAGCCACCAAGATGGGTATTAGTTTTCCAGTTACCATCTGCTGAATTTCTATAAATTGCAGCAACAGCATTATCACCAATCACAATTACACGAATATCCCTTGGAGGACGTTGAACGAATTCTTCAAAAAAATGTATATGATGAATTGGGTGCATAGCTTCCTTACCTTCTATAATCCCATCTGCGGAATCCATGTCATTAATTTTTGATACCATCCTACCCCAACTACCAACAGTTGGTTTTATGATTTTTGGAAAACCACACTCATCAAACATTTTCATTGCTGCATCCTTCGAAAAAGCTACAGTTGCATTTGGTGTTTCAATTCCTGCCTTTTTTAATAGCATGTGCGTAAAGAGTTTATTTCCTGCAAAAATACCTGTGTTTAAACAATTGACGACTTTTACACCTTGCCCTTCTAATACCGCAGTAGAATGAATATTACGATAATAACTAACACATCGCTGTAAAACAGTCTGTATATCATGTGAATTTTTATCTAGATCTATAAACAATTTCTTACAATCAACCATCTCTATTGTTATATTATTTTTCTTTGCAGATTCAATCAATAATTTCTCTTCAAGACGTATTGTATCATAAAGAATTGTGATACTAGTCACTGTCCCCAGTCCTCTCCAACAGTTTGGGCTGGTTTTAACTCAAATCCATTGGGAGCCTTTACTAGCTCAAAACTTGCCCCACATTCAGCGCATGTCACGATTTCTCCTTCAATTGCGTCATTTGGTACTGACAAATCTGCATCACATTCAGAACAGTTAGTCATTTTTTCTACCTTTACTCATTTTTTCTTCATTAATCTTTCTTTCTACATTATTTTCAAGTGGAACTTCGATCAGATCACCCATTCTAAGATTCTTTAAGCCATTTGCAACATTTTTTGCATTTTCGACATTTTTTTCTAATCCTAATATGGACATGAGGTATTCTGCACCAGTTTTTCCAGCTAATTCTCCGAAAACTACTTTTCGTGTTTGTCCTACAGTTCTTGGTGGAATTGACTCATATGCAGCAGGATTTCTCAAAATTGCAGCTAAATGTGTTCCAGCCTTATGTTTGTAAGCTGATTCCCCAACAATTGGTTTTGAGTCATATGGTTTTATTGTTGTATACTGTTCAATTAGCCTTGAAAGATCAACCAGCATGTCTAATCTAAAATCATTTGGTGATTTATACAGATATGCAAGTGCTACTGCAGTTTCTGCAAGAGATGGAATTCCTGTCCTTTCACCAATACCATCAATTGTTGTGTGTATTTGATCAGCACCAGCATCACATGCGGCGAATGCATTTGCAAGTGCAAACCCAATATCATTGTGAACATGTGCATCTAATGGCACATTCACCTCAGAACGAACTCTTTTAACAAAATTATACATTCCTATAGGTCGTAAGACTCCAACAGTATCAGGAAGACTAATCCTATCCACACCAGCTTCTTCTATTGCTTTACATACCTTAATGAGGAACTGTGGATCAGCCCTACATCCATCTTCTACTGTGAACCTTATTTTCAGACCATGAGATTTAGCATATTCAACAGTTTTTACTGCCCTGTTCAATGCTTCGTCTCTAGAAATTCTTAACTTATCTTTTAGATGGATATCAGAAATTCCAAGATATGCAGCAACCCAAGTTGCATCACATTTTAATGAAACATCAATATCTTCTTTTAACGCTCTACCATGCGCAACAATATCAGCACTTAATCCTTGTTTGATGATCGTTTTAGTTGCATCTGCATGATCATTAGAAATAATAGGGGAAATCTCAATTTGATCAACCCCAAAATAATCCAGCATCCACGCAATCTGTATTCTTTGCTTGATTGTGAAAGAAACTCCAGGGTGTTGTTCACCTTCTCTGAGTGTAGAATCTAATATTCTTATTCGCTTTGGTTCTTTCTCTACAGCATTGTATTCCTCTGCATATTGATTCGGATCGTTCATAACTATATTCGTTATAATTATAGATTAATATAAAGATAATCGTACTAAAATCGGCATGATTAGATAATACTTGTACTGAATTAAGTAATATATGTAAAAAATATACGATTTTCGATTATCGGATAGTTCTAAGAATTATAACTGTATTTGTATCAATCACACCAGGAATTTTTCTTAGATCATCAATACATGCGTTGATCTCAGTAATATTTGGAGCCTTAATTATCACACTGATATCATATTGACCAGTAATTTCATAGACAGTTTTTACTGCATTCAGTTTTGTTAATTTTACAGAAACCTTCGATGTATCAATTGATGAATCTACTGATACCAAAACAATCGCACTAGCATTCTGTTCTTCTATCGTAAACTTTTCAATGACACCATTGTTGACCATATTTTTTACTCTTCTTCTAACGGCAGATTCTGATAGTTTTAGTTTTTTACCAATAACAACAAATGATTCTCTTGAATCATCACGTAAAAAACCTAAAATTTTTTCATCGGTGTCATCCCTATACATTTTTTCTACCCTCTTCATTTGTTAGTAATTTATCTAATATTTGCAGTGTATTTGTAACATCCTCATCTGAGATAACCAAAGGAGGAAGAAATCGTAGAATGTTTCTGCCAGAATATAATAGCAAAAGTCCATTTTTGATCCCTTCTAATAATATATCCTTCACTTCAAATTTTAGTTCAACACCAATCATGAGACCTTTCCCTCTCACTTCCCTGATAATACTATGTTTACTTTTCATCTCAGTTAATCCTTGAAATAGTTTTTCACCCATCATCACTGCATTCTTTAGTAGATTGTCTTGTGTAAGCGCTTGTATAGTTGCAGTGCCAGCAGCACATGATACGGGATTACCACCAAATGTTGATGAGTGTTCTCCTTTTTTCATAACAGATAAGATGTCTGATTTTACTAATGTAGCACCCATAGGAATCCCTCCAGCAATTCCTTTTGCTAAACACATTATGTCTGGTGTTGTTTCCCAATGTTCTGATGCCCACATTCGTCCCGTTCTACCCAATCCAGATTGGATTTCGTCAAATATAAGGAGGATCTCGTTTTCATCACAAATCTTTCTAACACCTTGTAAGAATCCATCAGGTGGAACATGAATTCCACTTTCTCCTTGAATTGGTTCTAAGATTATGAAAGCAGTATCTTCATCTACACTGTCTCTCAACGCATCTAGATCCCCATATGCTGAAAATTTTGCACCCTCAACAAGCGGTTTGAATGATTCTCTGTATTTCGGATTAAATGTAAGAGATAACGCTCCCATTGATTTTCCATGGTAAGAACCTTTCATAGCAATCATACCTTTTTTACTCGTAAATTTTCTGGCAAATTTTATAGCTGCCTCTACTGACTCTGCACCACTATTGTTTAGATGAACCTGTGTCAATCCTTTTGGCGCAATTTTGAATAAATTTTCTAAAAACTCTTCCCTAGTTTTACTGTACAAAGAACTATGAACTGTAATTATTTTTTCAATTTGAGATTTTATTGCATTTACAACACGTTCATTTCTATGTCCGACAAGTGCAACACCATACCCTCCCATACAATCAATGTATTCTTTACCGTTTGAATCCCATACATGTGAGCCTAATCCTTTTTCAATAACAACAGGAAATCTCTGGTAAAGATTTCCTAAATATTGATCTTCACTCATTTTTTATCACGGTACAAGTATGATGTTGAATCGCCGAGGTTATGGGGTTTTCCCTTTGCCCATTTGCAATCAATGCCTCTTTTACACCCATTTCTAGTGCTTCAGTTGCAGCAAGTATTTTTTTCTCCATACCAAAACCAATTTGAGGCAAAATTTCTTTCGCTTTCGCTAGTGTTAGAGTATCTACCAATTTCTCATCCATTAATAATCCATCAACGTTTGTAAGAAACAAAACCTTATCAGATTTTACATGACCTGCAACATTTGCAGCCGCTCTATCACCATCGACATTAAGAAAATCATTTTCTTCACTAATTGCTATTGGAGAGATGACAGGTGTATAACCTTGATTAAGAATTGTTGTTAGCAATGGCGCATTAATCTGTGTGATTTTACCTGTGTAACCGCCATCAATTGCTTGTTTTCTTCCTTTTTCATTCATAATTATGAGTTTTTTCTTTCTGTTGGCTTGAATTATTTTTCCATCTATTCCCGATAAACCAATTGCATTGATTCCATTTTTTTGTAACATCCTTACAATTGTTTTATTGATTCTTCCAGACATTACCATAGTGAAAATCTCTGCAGTTTCCAGGTCAGTATATCTGCTCTTTACACCACCAGGGGAAACAACAAATTTTGGTTCCTTACCTAATTGTTCTGTAACTTTTGTAACTTCCTTTCCTCCACCATGAACTAGTATAACACCCTCTTGTTCTACTACTTTTTTTATGTCAGCTACGACTGAAGGGTGCAGATCATCAACTACACTACCCCCAATTTTGATTGTAATCATTTACTATACTGGTGTTAATGGGGAATACATAATTCCTTGCTTCTCATCAAAGCCTGACATTACGTTCATGTTTTGAATAGCAGATCCTGCAGCACCCTTCATCAAATTATCAGATGCAGAAAGTGCAATCAATCTGTTATTATCTTCGTCAAGATCAAAACCAATATCACAAAAGTTTGAACCGACCACAAACTTTGGATCAGGGAATTTGTACAAACCTTTTTTATCGCGAATAAGTCTGATGAATTGCTCTTCACCAAATTGAGCACGATAAATTTTCCAAAGATCCTTTTCACTAACTTCCTTTTTCAAGAATGTGTGATTTGTACAAAGAATTCCTCGTACTATATCAACTGCATGTGGACTCATTGAGACTTTGATTTTTTTTCCAGCAACTTCACTAAGCTCTTGTTCTATTTCACCAGTATGACGGTGTTTTGCAGGTTTGTAAGGTCGAATTACTCCAGCTCTCATTGCATGTTGAGTACCAGATGTTCCTCCAGCACCAGCACCAGACGAACCAATTTTTGAATCAACAATTATGTGGTCTATATCAATGAGATCATTTTTGATCAGTGGGTATAATGCAAGTGTAGATGTTACCGCCATACATCCAGGACAAGAAACTAATTGTGCATTTTTAATTTTATCTCTATGAAGTTCTGGAACACCAAATACTGATTTTTCCAAGTAATCAGGATGTGGATGTTCCCAACCATACCATTTTGTATAGTCTTCAGGATTATGTAGCCTGTAATCTGCACTAAGATCAATAATTTTCATTCCTCTATCATAAAATGCCTTTACAATATCAGTTGCAGTTCCATGTGGGACTGCTGTGAAAACTAGATCACATTTATCCGACATTTTATCATAATCAAGCTCTGAAAATGTCAGTTCAGTAAATCCCTTTAGGCTTGGATGTATTCTATGTAGATATTCTCCAACATGCTTCGTTGATGTGACCATAGAAACCTCAGCTTCAGGGTGACTCAACAGTAGACGGACTACTTCTCCGCCAACATATCCAGATGCTCCTACTATTCCTACTTTCATTGTCATACTCTTCGCATTTGTTATAATTTATTGTTATTAATCGGTTTACTTTCTAACCGAGTCTAGTGCAAACTCGATCATTTCTTTTGGTATGTTCGTTTTTGAAACTTTGATTAGTCCTTTAAATTCAACAGTATTATTAATCTCATGGACCATTAATCCTCTTTTCTTATCTTCCATCAAATCTATTCCTAATATACCTCCGCCTACTGCTTTTGATGCCTTCGCACATAGATCTTCTATCTCATTTGTGATATCACATATTTCAGGATCTGCACCTAGTGCAACATTAGTCTTAAATCCACCAGAAGATTTTCTATACATTGCAGCAATTGGCCTATCATTTACAGTTATAACACGAATATCTCTTGGTGGTCTATCAACAACTTCTTGAAGATAGAAAATTCTATCTAATGGACCATCTGTAATTCCTCTTTGTTCAATTATCGCATCAGCTGTGTCCCTATCTTTTAATGGTATCACACTTCGTCCCCAACTTCCTACAACTGGTTTTATTATTAATGGGTAACCAATTTTTTCAATGTTTTCTAATGCAGCATCAGCGGAAAAAGAAAAGTATGTTTTAGGTGTTGGAATATTATTCTTTTTTAATATGATTGATGTTAACATCTTATTTCCACATAAACTTGAAACAGAAAATTTATTGATTATAGGAACGTCCAAAAATTCAATACAAGCAGTGAAATGAAGTCCTCTGTAATAGCTTATACAACGTTCTAAAACCACATCGCCAAAATCTGTATTTTGCTTATTACTATCTGTGTCAAAATGAGTTATTTTTGCATCGACCATCTTGGTTTCATTCCCAAGATCAATAGCTTGTTTTTCAAGAAGCTTTTCTTCTGACCTAAGACGGTCAAATACAATACAAATTTTTGACAATCACTCTCCCCAATCTTCGCCTACTGTCTCTGCTTGTTTAATTTCTACTGTGGAACCATCTTTCTTGGAAATCTCAAAGTCAGCTCCACAATCACTACATGAAACAATCTCACCAACAGCGGCATCATTAGGGATATTCAATTCTGCGTCACATTCTGGGCAATTCATTATTTTTTTTCAGGATTTTTTATGTAATTTATTAGCTTCTGTTGATTGAATTCCCCACAATTCTACAAACCCTTTGGCTAGTTTTTGATCAAACTTTGATCCTTTTCCATATGTGGCAATTTTGTGACTATATAGGGAATTTTTCGATTCACGTCCAACAACACGAATACTACCTTTGAATAATTTTAACACAACCGTCCCAGAAACTGCTTTCTGTGTTTGTTGTATAAACATATCAAGATCTTTTCTTAATGGATCTTCCCATAGACCAGAGTATGTTAACCATGACCATTCATCATCTACCAATGATTTGAATTTAGTTTGATGTTTTGTATGGACCATTTTTTCCAGATCTGAATGAGCTTCAATCAAGCATAAGGCAGCAGGTGTTTCATACACTTCTCGTGATTTGATCCCTACCACACGATCCTCAATATGATCAACGATACCAACTCCATGAGAACCTGCTTTTTTATTAGCATATTCGATTAATTTTACTGGGCCCATAGATTTTCCATCTATTGCAACAGGAATTCCTTTTTCAAATTTAATTTTCATGTAAGCAGGTTTATTTGGAAGATTCTTTGTTTTAATCCAAATAAATGCATCATCAGGAGGTTCATTGATAGGATTTTCTAATACTCCACCTTCAATCGCACGACCCCATAAGTTCTGATCAATACTAAATTTTTTTGCAACACTATCAATTTTTATTCCATGTTTTTTTGCAAATTTTAATTCAGTTGTTCTATCTAAATTAAGATCCCTTATAGGTGCAATTATTGGTAGATTAGAACCCGCACGCATAGTTAAATCAAATCTAACTTGATCATTACCTTTACCTGAGCATCCATGTGCAAGTGCAGTCACTTTTTCTTTTTTTGCAATTTGTAAAACCTTTTGTGCAATCAATGGGCGAGCAAGTGCAGTTGCTAGACAATATTTTTTTTGGTATAACCCATTCGCTTTAATTGAAGGAAAAATATAATCCGTCACAAATTCTTTTTTTGCATCAATATTGTAATGTTTTACAACTCCAAGTTTTTTTGCTTTTTTAGAAATTTGTTGATAATCATCTTCTTGACCAACATCTACTGTGACCGTTATAACATCCATGTTATGTTCCACTTGAAGATACTTTACAACAACAGAAGTGTCAAGACCTCCTGAAAATGCAAGTATAGCTTTTTGTTTCATAAGGGAATTGAGTAATATGTTTTGCATTTATCTCTTATCTTTCGTTATATTTTACAAATTACCGCATAGCTCGAGCTAAAATCCGCTTACTATTTAACCCTGAATTATAACGCTGTTTTATGAAAATCTTAGGCATGGCAGTGGGTGGTATTGTGGTAATTGTAGCTATTGCTATAACTATAACTTTTTTCAGTGATTCTGATCAAATCAATGAGGATAAAATCCGAGTTGCATTTTTTCCCAGTATTGGACATATCATACCAATAGTTGGATTGGAAGAAAAAATTTTTGAAAAAGGAATTGGTGAAGAGAAACAAATTGAAACAAAATTATTTGATAGTGGCCCACAAGTAATAGAGTCAATCTTTTCAGGTTCAATCGATGTTGCTTATGTTGGACCAGGTCCAATCATTAATGGTTTTTTAAAATCTGATGGTAAAGACATTAAAATTTTATCAGGTGCTGCCAGTGGTGGAGCAAGTTTTATCATACAACCAAATTCTGGATTAGAATCACTTGAAAATTTTGATGGAAAACGCATCGCAAGTCCACAAATAAGTAATAGTCAGGATGTATCTCTTCGGTATTATCTAGAGTCACATGGTCTCAAATCAGTTGAAAAGGGAGGAACAGTTTTTGTTTTGAATATTTCAAATCCTGATATCTATACTTTGTTTGCAAAAGGTGATATTGATGGAGCTTGGGTTCCGGAACCATGGGCTACAATATTGGTACAAGAATTAGATGGGGTTAGATTATTTAACGAAGAAAAATTATGGCCCAATGAAGAATTTGCTTCCGTGTTATTGATAGTTAGAACAAAATACCTTGAAAATAACCCTGAAACTGTTCAAAAGTGGGTGGAATCACATGAAAAAACTGTGACATGGATAAATTCAAACCCAAATAAATCAAAATCACTCTTCAGTAATTTTTTGATGGATTATATGGGTAAATCATTACCAACAAAAATTATCGATGAATCTTTTTCAAATATAACAATCACGTCGGATCCAATTAAAAATTCTGTAATAATATTTGCGGAACGTGCTGATTCTTTGGGATATCTTGGAAGAGATGGTTACAATTTGGATGGAATTTTTTACAATGCTGTTTTAAATGTGAACAATGGTGACTTGTAGAAATGGGTAAATTAGAAGCCAAGAATATTGAAAAATATTTTAAGCATGATGGAAAACAACTCAAGACATTAGATGGAATAAATCTAAATGTTAACGATGGAGAGTTTGTATGTATTGTTGGCACATCAGGATGTGGGAAATCAACTTTTCTTCGCACTATTGCAGGATTGGAAACACCAGATAGCGGTAAGATTCTCCTTGATGGTCAGCCACTAAGTGATACTGGTCCGGATAGGATAATGGTATTTCAGGAAGGAGCATTATTTCCATGGCTAAATGTACGAGATAATGTAGAATACGGATTAAAAGTGGCTGGAATTCCTAAAGAAAAAAGAAACGAAATATCACATCGATATTTGGATATGATGCAACTTACTCAATTTGCTACATCATATACTTACCAACTTTCAACTGGAATGAAACAACGTGTAGCTATAGCTAGAGCATTGGTAATGGAACCTGATGTGTTACTTATGGATGAGCCATTTGCAGCACTGGATCCACAGACAAGAGATCTTTTGTTAGTGGAGATGCAGTTAATATGGCAAAAGACAAAGAAAACTATTATTTTTGTAACACATAATGTTGCGGAAGCAGTTGTTTTAGGAACGCGTGTTTTAGTATTTTCTCATAGACCAGCAAAAATTAAGAAGGAAGTAGAAATTGATTATCAACGTCCTAGATTAACAGATGATGAAAATCTTTTACCATACCAAAAAAAGATTTTGGCAGAGCTTCGACCTGAGGTAAAAAAATGAAACCCAATGTGCTAGCAAAAAAAATTGGTTTCTATGCACTCATAATCATAGCATGGCAAGGTATTGACAGTGCCGAGATCTGGCCGGATAACATATTTCCATCTCCATTTGAAGTTCTGGAAGACTTGGCATATGGTATATCTGATGCAAGTCTATTCTTTGGAATTGGAACAAGTTTATTGAGACTTGTTATTGGTTTGGGAATAGCTATTGCTGGTGGTTTGGTACTCGGAATTTTTATGGCGAGGGTAGAAACTGTTAACCAGACTATCGGTTCATTAGTTCTTGGATTACAATCGATACCATCTATTGCTTGGGTACCACTTGCTATTCTTTGGTTTGGATTAACAGATTCTGGTATTATTTTTGTTACGGCAATTGGTGCAATATTTGCTGTAACCATCAACACTTACACTGGTGTTAAAAATATCAATCCATCCTACATTGAAGCGGCAAGAAATATGGGTGCAAAAGAGGGTCAGCTTATCATTACCGTATTGATTCCTGCTGCATTTCCATATATCATATCTGGATTCAAACAGGGTTGGGCATTTGCATGGAGAGGAGTTATAGGCGCTGAATTATTATTTTCATTTTTAGGTCTTGGATTTCTTCTTAACGTTGGTCGTCAGCTTAATGATGTATCTCAAGTAATAGCAATAATGATAGTAATCATGGGAATTGGTATACTGGTTGATGGAGTGGTCTTTAAGAGAATTGAAGATAAAGTTATGACCAGATGGGGTTTGCGCTAGATTAAATTACAATTAAAAAATTCTATATCTTGTAATGAATGAACTTTTACAAAAATGGGTCAATGCAATAAAAAGTGGTGATCCAAAACAAGTCACCGCTCTTTATCTAGACAATGGAATTCTGCTCGGAACTTTTTCCAATAAGGAAAGAATTGGACATGAATTAATCCTTGAATATTTTGAAAACTTGTTAAAACAACCTGTTGAAGTTCAGATCATATCAGAGAATTCTCACGTTTTTGCCTCTGACGCTGTAAATTCTGGTCATTACAACTTTGTGGTAAGTGGTAAGACAATCAATGCACGGTTTTCATTTGTATATCACAAGGATAATGGTGAATGGAAAATTATCTCACATCACTCTTCAGTAATGCCCGAAACCTGAGTATTTTCTATCGGTAGGATTTTTGCTTTCGTCTTCTTGCACCAGGGCCACCAAACTTCTTTGGTTCCTTTCTTCTTGCATCTCCGCTGATTAGGTACTTGTCAAACTCTTCAATTTTCTTTTTTAGGTCAGTTCTAACTGATTTTGTGAATGGATGCTCTTTTGGATCATTTCTATGTTTAGTCCATCCTACTAATGCTCTAGACATGGCAGTAGCAACTGCATAGGCTTGTCCCATAAAACCCCCACCACTAACGCGTACTGAAACATTAATTTTATTTCTATTTTCTTCTCCACATATTTCTAAAGGTGTCAGCATCACTTCGCGGGCAGTTTCTTGTCCTATCATTTCAAGTGGCACGTTGTTTATTCTAACTTTACCTACACCCTTTGTAATGTGCACATGAGCACTAGCAGTCTTTCTTGTTGCAAAATAAATCTCATTTTTTATCATTTATTCCACCCAACATATTCTCCTAATTCTCCCATACTCGTGTAATAAGCATTTGATTTTCTGATTATAGATTTTTCAAACTGAGTTTTTTTTATAGATTTCAATTCCTTTGGAACGCCCACATATGCTCTTAGCCTTTTGAGTGCAGCCTGACCAGATGGCTTATCTCTGGGAAGCATTCCTCTTACCATTCTACTAATTATAGTATCAGGTTTTCTAGGATGGAAAGGTCCATGTTTAGGATGTAGTATACTTGCAATTTTTAGAAATTCTCTATACTCACCAACAATGCCTTTCTTTCGACCACTAATCATTATATTTTCAGAGTTGACTATTGATACTCTATTGCCTTGAAGTAATAATTTTGCAGTATTAGAACAAAGTCTTCCTGCAATATGATTTGTCCCATCTACTACAATAGGTCTACTAGTTTTATCAACAGGTTTGTTTTTTGCTTTAGCATCTGGTTTTGCTTTAGCATCTGGTTTTGCATCAGCCAAGAATCATTACACCTTTTCCAGTTGGGAATTTTGTAATCATGTCATTAAATTTTAGTATGTTGCCACCAGACTGAATTACTTTTTTTGCAGCATTTACAGATATAGAGAATGAAGACAATGTAATTTTATGAGATAAATTTCCTGTTCCTAATATTTTACCTGGTACAAAAATAACATCGCCATCTTTTGTAAGATTATTTATTTTTGTCAGGTTTACCACTCGTTTTGAAGATGAAGTTTTTAAAGCAATACTTGCTAATTTGGACCAAATAGGTGCATCATTCTTTTTTGAAGCTTGTTTAAGATCTTTTACCATATGCAAAACTGTTTGATTTGCCATTAAATCATCACCACTTATAACCCAAATATAACAGTATGAACATCATTTATCCAAATTAGTAATATCTTCTTTAAATTCTTCTAATCTTCTGGTAAGTTCTTCAATACCAGCAGATACTATTTCCATCGGTTCAAGCGCTCCAGTAGTTTCTACCGTCAAAAGATGTTCATCTTTTTTATCACTATCAGTTAATATTGAAACGTTAGCCGAATTCCATTTAGCATGTTCTGTTCCTTTACCAAGTCTTGCGTATGCTTCAAGCTTTACTTTTTGTCCAGGCGCTAATTGTATAATTGGAATTTTATCAGAGACTGGTTTTACCACTTCATCATTCGTTGAAAGATCTGCAGAAGTTATAGTTTTAGTTGTATCAATATCTCCAGAATCAAGAATAAACATTACTCGGGAATCTGATTCATCAAATCTTGTAACATCTGTTTTAAGAGGGATCATACCTAATCTATGTGCTATACCCTCATCTGCCAAAACAGATGAATTCTCAATTACATCTACAGTATCAATAGCAAAAATTGGAACACCATTAAGGCATATTCTCCTAAGTGCATTTGCATACTGTAAGGGGAAACCCTTCAATTTGAGAGTAATTTTTTTCTCATTGGCGTTTAGCGTTTGAATAATAGACAAATCTTACTGAAAAACTTTAACTTCCAAATAAAAATCTAGCTCGATAATTATAGATTAATATCAATAATACCTCCTATTATTGCCATGGCAGACAAATTCTCTATAGCTAAATACACCTTTGAGGGCGATAGATTTGAAATTTTGGTCAAACCTGATCCTGCATTAGATTACAAATTAGGGAAATTGAAGGATATCAACTCCATTTTAGTCTCTGATGAAATTTATTCAGATGCGGGGAAAGGCACTAGAGCATCATCAGAAAAACTACAAAAAGCGTTCAAGACAGAGGATGCCACCACCATCGCTGAGAAAATCATAGAAAAGGGAGATCTAAACTTAACAACCGATCAGCGTAGAAAAATGACTTCAGAAAAAAGAAAGCAGATAATTACATTCATCGCAAAAACTTTTGTTGATCCACGTTCTCATTTACCTCACCCACCACAACGAATTGAGCAAGCCATGACTGATGCCCGTGTCAGTATTGATCCATTCAAAAATGTAGATGAGCAAACTAAAGATATAATCGAGAAACTACGTTCGATAATTCCATTAAAATCGGAAAATCTTGTGTTAGAAATATCTGTACCAGCTCAATATGTTGCGCAATCATACACTGTCTTAAAATCTACAGGTGTTTTGAAAAAAGAAGACTGGCAGCCAAACGGTTCATTAAAAGCGATACTAGAAATACCAGCTGGATTAAGACCGAATGTGATTGATAGATTAGGTGCAGTAACTAAAGGTACTGCTTTTGTAGAGGTTTTAAAATGAGTGAAAATAAAAATCAATTTGTTTTACCAGGAGACACAATTTCCGGTTCATATGAACCAGCACAAAATGTTATCCTTAATGATAATAGGTTACTCTCAACCGCAATTGGGTTTTGTGAGATAAATGATAATGAAGCTAATGTATCTCCTTTAACTGGATTTTATATTCCAAGAAGTGATGATTTAGTAATTGGTAAAATTAAATCACATACTTCTATGGTATGGGAAATTGACATAAACTCTTACCATGTAGGAATACTTCCGGCATTTGATATATTTGGAAAAGACTATAATCCTAGTAAACATGATCTTTCCTCAAAATTGAATGTGGGTGATCTTGTTGCAATTAGGATTGTATCTGGAGACACTGCACGTGATCCTTTGGTTACTATATCTGGTGAAAATTTAGGAAAGATTGACTCAGGTGAATTAGTAAAGATCTCTCCTGCAAAAATTTCTTATCTTATATCTAAACACGGTTCTATGATACAGACAATTGAATCCTCTACTGACACATCTATCACAATAGGTCAAAATGGTCTAATTGTTTTAAAATCTGAAAGTGGCTCAAACTTGGACAAAATTATTAAAGTATTCAAAATGCTAGATTCAACTACAGATGATTCAAATATGGATGAAAAAATTCAAAAAATATTAGATGAAAATAATTGAGAAATTTTAAAGATAAAAAACAATATGTTATACCTGGTGATGTTATCACTACTTCACCATTACGATTACGGGAGAATGTGACGTTGGATGGAAAAAGGATTATTGCAACTAGTATTGGCTTGACCAATATTTATGATGACAGTGTTAGAGTGATTCCATTAAGTGCCGTTTATCTGCCAAAAATTGATGATATTGTGATAGGAAAGATCAAATCTATATTCGGAAACTCTTGGTTTGCTGACATTAATTCATGTTATCAGGGAATGCTTTTGGGTCAGGACGTATTTGGAAGAGGTTCATATCCTACCACAAGTGAAATGAAAGAGAGACTTGATAATGGTGACATTATCTATGCAAAAATTGCAAATTCTGATAGACAGCGTGAACCTTTGATTTCAATTGCAGACCAAAGTTTGGGAAAGATTGATTCTGGAGAATTGGTCAAAATCTCGCCCACTAAAATTCCTCGTCTTATTGGAAAACACGGATCTATGATACAAACCATCGAAGCATCTACTAATGCAACCATTACGGTTGGTCAAAATGGCTTAATTGTTGTGTCCTGTGACGAAACAAATGGATTATTAAAGGCACTTGCAGCAATTCGGATGGTTGATGAACAAGCACATCTTGTTAATTTGACTGATAAAGTGAAAAAAATGTTAGAATCTGATGGTGTATAATTAATGGGCGGAAGAGAAGCTAATGTAGTATTACTTGACGAAAATGGAATTCGTTCTGATGGACGTAAGGTAAATGAAACAAGAAAGGTGACCATAAAAGCCGGAGTATTAAAAAATGCTAGTGGTTCCGCGTATATTGAATTTGGTGGAAATAAAATACTTGCTGGTGTTTTTGGTCCTAGAGATGTTCATCCAAAACACATGTCAAATCCCGACACGGGAATTTTAAGAGTTAGATATCATATGGAGCCTTTTTCTGTAGGTGAAAGAAAAAAACCGGCTCCGTCACGACGAGAAATAGAGATCAGTAAAGTTATCAAAGAAGCGTTAGAGCCGGCTGTAATGCTTGAAAAGTTCCCTAGAACTGCAGTTGACGTGTTTCTTGAAGTACTGCAGGCAGATGGCGGAACAAGATGTGCTGCGTTAGATGCAGCATCAGTTGCATTAGCAGATGCAGGAATTCCAATGAGGGATTTAGTATGTGCGTGTGCTTCAGGAAAGGCTGCTGATGCTTTAATTCTTGATGTTAATAATGAAGAAGACCAAGCTGGACAAGCAGATATGCCAATAGGTTATATGCCAAACTTGGGAAAAATCACACTTTTACAATTAGATGGTGTCCTTACTGCGGATGAATACAAAAAATGTATAGAATTAGGTTTAGAAGGTTGTAAACAGGTATATGAAATACAGAAAAATGCATTGCGTGAAAAATATTTTTCGAGTGGTGATAAGGACTAATGGCAAACCTTTCAATCATAGACAAACTCAAAAGATCTAAAATTCTAGATTTACTACAAGAAGGAAAAAGAATTGATGATCGTGCACTAGACGAACATAGACCTTTGGTTATTGATACTGGAGTTATACCACATGCTAATGGCTCTGCACGGGTTAGATTGGGTGATACAGAAATTGTATCGGGAATCAAAGTTCAGCCTGATAGACCTTTTCCTGATATGGGTGACAAGGGGATCTTTATGTGTACAGCAGAAATTCT
>JASMGS010000020.1 GCA_030751155.1 Candidatus Nitrosopelagicus sp. | reverse complement strand
AATGATCATCTTGTAGGTGGAGAAGGCACTGATATCATTAAGGGTAATTCTGGAGATGACAAACTCACAGGTGGATTTGGTTATGATATTCTTGATGGAGGAGATGATTTTGACATATCATATGACTCTATTTCAGACATTGTAATCAAATGTGAAGAACAGTTATAGATCTATTATTATAGATAAAATCTTATATTTTCTGTATTTTTAATCAGCTTGGTATGGTTGTAAAAACAGCTGAAATTGATAATAATAAAATACGTTATTTAGAGGAAGGAAATTCGGAAAACACTCTTCTTCTACTTCATGGATTGGGAGCTTCTGCAGAAAGGTGGGAACATGTAATACCACTTTTTGCTAAAGAATACAGAGTAATTGTTCCTGATCTTGTAGGTTTTGGGCACAGTGACAAACCAATGGTAGATTATACCATGGAGTATTTTTCAGAATTTACCTCCAAATTTGTAGAAAGTATTGGAATCAAGAAACTGAATATTATCGGTTCTTCACTTGGGGGCCAGATTGCAGCGGAATATGCAGTGAATCATAATGACAAAATAAGAAAACTTGTTCTTGTTTCGCCATCTGGAGTTATGAAGTATGCAACACCTGCGCTGAATAGCTATATCTCAGCTGCATTATATCCAAATAATGATGCCGCATTAACTGCATTCCAAACCATGTCATGCCAGGATGATATTGATGAAAAAACGGTATCTGAATTCGTAGAAAGGATGCAGTTACCAAATGCAAAGATGGCTTTCATGTCAACTCTCCTAGGTTTGAGTAATGCCAAAGTGATCACTGAAAAATTGAACATGATCACAGTTCCTACTATGATTGTATGGGGTGAAAATGACCCAGTAATTCCAATTGAATATGCTCAATCTTTTGTTTCTGGAATCAATGATTGTAGGTTTTACAAGATGTTAGGCTGTGGGCATACACCATATGTTGAAAATTCAGAAAAATTCTTCCAAATTGTGGTAGATTTTCTCGATTAACGATCATTTTATAGTATACCTTACCTATTAATGGTAATGGAAGGAAAGAAAAACCCGTATGATCCAGTTGAATTGTACAGGGAATGGCTGGAAAAAGCATCAGAGGCACAGTCTAATTTTGCAAACATGAATCCATTTCAGGCAAATGCCCAAAATCCATTCAATTTGCAAAACATGCTGCCAAACTTTCTCTCTTGGGGCGCTTTCAAGACCAGTGTTGGTAGTAATGGAAGAATCTCAATTCCTGAAGCGGAAAGAGATGCCTTGAGTGTGAATGAAGGTGATTTAGTGCAAGTTATCGTTATTCCAGTTAACCCTAAAAGCAAATAATATTGGTAAAAAATGGTAATGATTGGTTTTCATTACCAGTAGATATATATAATCATGCCAATTAGAACATATCATGAGTAACCAAACTGACAAGAATGACGTATTCTCAACTGTAGAACAGACTGTAGATAAACAGATTAAATCTACTGAGAAATCATTCCCAAACTATCAGACATCTGTTACAAGCTTACAGCAAGAATACACTGAAGCATTCAAGAACGTCGTAGAATCAAGTATTGCTTTGCAAAGAGAATTTGCTAACAAGACTGGAATCAACACCGGTGTTCCACAGGCAACAGAAGACGCTGTACGCCAATCAAATGAACAGATTAGCAAGGTACAAGATGTTCAGAACAAAATAGCATTAGCAACAATTGATGCTACCCGTCAGAATGTCAAGACCTTCAACGAGAACGCAAAGGCTTTTGCTGATTTAAACAAAAGTGTAATGCAATCTTGGATCACCGCATTCACACCTAAATTTAACTAGTGTGAATGACTACTTTTTTTATTTATGACCTTTCTTTAAGCCACTGACCAAGTTCCGGTAAGACCTTTTTTTGACTGAACGAACTAGCTATCATTCCAACATGGCCAGTAGGATACAGTTGTAATGTCTTGTCAGTGCTTGAAACGGCATAATGTAACGGCATGCTACATTCAGGAGATACTAGATGATCTCCTACTGCAACTTGAGTAAAAATGGGCATGTCTAGCTTTTCTAATGAAACCTGTCTATTACCAACAAACATCTTATTCTGAATCAAGAGATTATCCTGATAAATTCCCTTTATCCATTCTTTAAAAAGTTGACCAGGAATAGGTGGTGTTTCATCCAACCATTTCTCAATTTTGAGAAAACTTTCGATAAACTTTTCATTATTTATATTATTCATGAATTTCAAGTATTTCTCAACACCTTGCTCGAATGGTTTGAGTATTGAGAAACAATAGTACATAAATTCTGGAGGCATGTTTCCTATAGTATCTACAAATTTGTCAACATCAAATGATTTGGTCAAATTACTAACTACTGTTGTATCTTTCCAACCATCAATTACTGGAGCAGTTACAACCAGGTTTTTGATTTTTTCAGGGTGAAGTGCAGAGTATACAGTGGCCAAAGTTCCTCCGGTACAGTAACCTTGCATTGATATTTTTTTCACATCAGATTCATTACAAATAAACTCAACACAATTATCCAGGTAACGATTTACATAATCATCAAATCCTAGAAACTTATCCAAGCTAGTTGGTGTTCCCCAATCAATCATATATAGATCAAATCCTTGTTCGAGTAAATTTTTTACCCAACTTTTCTTTGGATCAATATCAAAAATATGATATCTATTGATAATTGCATAGACGATAAGTAATGGTGTCTTTACCTGTTTTGCTGTAAGTGGTTTAAAATGTAACAGGCGCATTTTATCTTCCTTATACACAACATCAAATTCTGTTGAGCCAATGCGAACCTCATGTGGTATAGAGATCTTCATTGGTGCCTCTGTTATATTACGACCGAAGTTTAGAAACTCACCAATAATTTTTGGGTCAAATCTATTCTGCGTCATTTTTATCAGATTTTTTTGTGGATGATTCTAATTTTGAAATTTTTTGTTTCAGGGAATGAAGCTCTTTGTATATTTCATCAATCTCTTGCTTGGTTGGCATATTAGCAGATTTTAGCATTACATCCATTACAACATTCCATCTTTTCATAAGATCTAATTCCTTAGAAATGAGTTTGTTATAGTTTTCCGAGAATTTTTTAGAGTCAAACAATCCTGTAAAATAATTTTCGAAATTATCTATCCAAACTCTTTTGTAGGCTTCTGTGCCTTCCTCATCCTTAGGTAATTGAGATGTTTTTGCAGTTACTTCGTTTTGTGCATCGGTCCATGTTTGAGATAATTGTTTATAATATTCTATTAGAAAATTATTGAACTCCACAATTTCCTTGTTTGCTTCGGTAATCTCTGCCGTAATTTTTTTCATATTTGTCGAAAGGTTACGTAGAGGACCAACTGCGGAAAGTGCTGTAGGCTTGGATGACATCATCGTTATCATGTCAGACCAAAACACTGCTGTTTTTTTGTAGTAATCATAGGGATTATTTGAGCCATTTTGCATGCGTATTATAATATGGATCTCAATAAATAGATCGCGGATTATAGATACATATGAAATATGATGAATTATGTGAACGTATCAAAAAGGTTGATCCCAAGATAAGGTTTGCAGGCGTGATTAATTCGAAAGGCAGACTTGTCTCAGGAGGAATGGTTTCAAGTAAAAAACCCCTAGAAGATACAAAAAAAGATGAAATGCTCTTCATGGAACTTGCACTTAGGGTCAAAATGAGGAGTGAATTTGACGACGAACTTGGACAAGTAAAGTTCTCCTTATCCTTTAGAGAAAAATTGATTGTGATGAGCTTTCCTTTGAAAAATGATGTGTTGCTTGTATCAATGGATAAGAGAATGTCATTTGACACAATTCCATTTAAGATTCTCAAATTACTATAGATGTTTATTTTTTGATTGGGTTTTATTACTATATAGTACATATAGATTATGTACGCCATAGTTAAGTTCAAAACTTTGCTACGCAGATTATGGGACAATTCTTTTCCTGGGTAAAATCAAACGAAAAACAAATTTTAGTAATTCTAGATAATTTAGCAAAAAAAGGAGTTGAAGTCTCTGAAGCAGTAGTAGTTATGTTATCGGATCTTGATAATCCTGAACATCATAAGCAAATCCATATTCTTGAAACTGAGGCCGATTCTCTAGTACGGGAGATTTTTTCAGAATTAAACAGTACATTCATCACACCTTTAGATCGTGAGGACATGCAAAGAGTTGCATCAAAAATAGATGATACAATTGATCACATGGACGGAATAGCTTCAAGACTTTATAGCTACAAAATAACCATTACCCCTCCATATGCATTGGATATAGCAAATGAGCTTGTAAATGCAACAAAAGAAGTAGAATTGATGACAGCTAAACTGCAAAATATGAAAAATCCTTCTACAATGATAGAACATTGCAGAAAGACAAGTGCAATTGAACATACGGTAGATGATTTGTATAAACTAGCTATGGCTGAACTATTTGAGAGTACTGACGCAATACAAATCATTAAACTAAAAGATATCTATGAATCAATGGAAACTGCATCTGATAGATGTCAAGATGTTGCTGATGTTGTTGAAGATATCGTTCTAAAATATACCTAGATGAATTTATGATAGAAGTAGCAATTGGAGCAATAATCGTAGCACTAATCTTTGATTTTGTAAATGGGTTCAATGATTCTGCTAATTCTGTTGCTACGGTAATCGGAACGCGTGTTTTAAAACCGCTTCATGCAGTTGCCCTATCTGCGGCCGCTAATTTTGTAGGACCATTCATTTTTGGTGTTGCAGTTGCTACCACTATTGCAAAAGGAATTGTAAGTCCCGATGAGGTTACAGTTTATATGATTATTGGAGGTTTGGCAGGCGCAATATCTTGGAGTTCATTATGCACATATTTTGGATTACCAATTTCCAACAGTCATTCCTTAATCGGCGGAATAATGGGAGCAGGTATTGCGGGATTAGGCTTTGAACAACTTGTTTACGGTGGATTAGTCAAAGTTTTCGCAGGAATAATTATCGCACCAATTGGTGGAATAGTTTTTGGTATGGCTTTAGTAGGAATTGTAATTGCAATCTTTGCGAAGTATAGACCAGCCATAGTAAACAGAACATTTGGCAGATTATCAATTATATCATCTGCATGGCTCGCACTTACACATGGAGCCAATGATGGGCAAAAAACTATGGGAATAATTGTTCTTATCTTGTTTTCAGCAGATCTTATTTCTGAAATTCATATGCCACTTTGGGTGATACTTGCTGCAGCAAGTGCAATGGGTTTGGGCACGTTCTTTGGTGGATACAAAGTCATTAAGACACTTGGCTTCAAGATTACTAGGCTAAAACCATATCAGGGATTTGCAGCGCAAACCGGTGGGGGACTGATGTTAGCTATTTTTGCAATATTAGGAATTCCTGCAAGTACAACTCATGCAATTACTGGCAGTGTTATGGGAGCAGGTGCAGCGCGAAGAAAACGTGCAGTTAGATGGAAAGTTAGCAGGCAGATAATATTTTCTTGGATAATTACAATACCTGGAGCTGCTGGACTTGGAATTGCGTTTACTTACATAATCCATTTGTTTGTATAGGTAGTGATGACTTCATCAAACAAAATAATTTTTATCGCTGAACTTATTGGAACTTTTGGTTTGGTAGTTGGTGCAACTGGTTCTATAGTTTATAATGAAATACTGGGAGG
>JASMGS010000019.1 GCA_030751155.1 Candidatus Nitrosopelagicus sp. | reverse complement strand
TCAAGTGAATTTGAGCCTTCTTTTACATCCTCAGAAATATTTTTGAAACCATTTTCATTGATTTTTTTAATTGCATCTTGTTTCTTTGAATTCAAATCCCCACTTACCAATCCACTAAAACCAAAGATTGTTTTGGTACCACCAAATTCTACAACTTCAACACGTTTTGATTCTCCTGGTTCAAATCTGATAGATGTGCCAGATGGAATATTTAGGTGAAATCCAAGTGATTTTTCTCTATCAAATTCTAATGCTTTGTTTGCTTCAGAGAAATGTGTATGAGATCCTACTTGAATTGGTCTATCTCCAGTGTTTGAAACATTTAGGCTGATTGTTTTTTTGTCTTTGTTTGCCTTGATACTTTCATCTGTTGGTATATATTCACCAACATGAGGTGTGTCGGAATGCCATCTTGCTAGCATATCTATCACACTATGGGGTCATGGACTGTGACCAATTTTGTACCATCCTCAAATGTTGCTTCAACTTGAATTGTATGAATAATATCTGTCACACCTGGTAAAACATCATCTTTTCCTAAAACTTTTTTTCCAGAACTCATTAAATCGGAAACTGATTTACCATCACGCGCTCCCTCTAAAATATGATCAGCAATGATCGCAACAGATTCTGGGTGATTTAATTTTAAACCCCTGGCCTTTCTTTTTCTAGCAAGCTCAGCAGTCATAAAAACATGTAATTTATCAAGTTCTCTTGGTGTGAGATTCATGCATAATTTTCCATTATGTCGTATTTATGCTTAGGTTTTTAACAACAAGCTTAGATGTTTATATTGATTATCAAACAATAAATTTTAGATTATGAAAAAATCAAAACGAATAAACAGAAACTTGTCTTTTATAGGTATTATAATACTGGGTGTTCTTGTGTATGTGTTTGGAACATCTGTATACGAGGGACTGAATACAGTTTCGCCATGAAAAGATGAATCTCAAAAAGTTTTTAGTGTTAGCGAATGTGTTTGGAGTTGGGTTTATACTATTAGTTCTTTTTGTGCCTTAATCACAATAAGGCATTAACAAAAAATATAATCCTAAGGAGATGAATAAACATTCTATGCTGATTGTAAATTCTATTCTTGGTAATATACACAATGATAATCTATTGGAAAATAAAGTGGATGATGCGAGACAGCAGGGTAAATTAAGACATTTACTTTTGTCCAGAATTGAAATGGAAAAATCACGCTTGAGAAAAAAAACTGAAGATGGATTTGATGTAGGTCTAGTGCTTGATCCTGGTAAAAAATTACATCATGGCGATGTTATTTCACAAGACTCGGAGATTATTCTAATTGATCAGTTACCAGAAAAAATACTAACTGTCAGATTTATTGAAAACGATAAGAGGTTATTTCTTTTGGTCGGTCATATTATAGGCAACAGACATAGGCCAATTTCCATAAAAAATGAAACAATCTCTTTTCCAATCCATGATGATTCAGAAATGGAATTGTTTGGGAAGTTATTTCATGATGTGATTAATAAAATTGATTTGTCAATGCAGGAGGAAATATTTATTCCACATGAAAGTATGGATGTACATGAACACTGACTTTAGCGATTTAAGCTTACTACAACTTTCTGATTCTTTTTTCCCTACAGGACTTTATACAATGTCTAACGGTTTGGAGACTGTTTTTTCTGAAAAAACAATAACAAGTATTGATGATCTTTATGAACTGATAAAAACAAACATCGAACAACAGATTGGACCTGCTGATTGTGTGGCACTTGGGTGTGCATATGATTTTACCAGTTTAAACAATGTTGAAAAAATCATCATGTGTGATACATCATTATTTGCAATGAAACTTATCGGAGAATTGAGAGAAGCATCATGCAGATCTGGAACACAGATGATGAAATGCGTTGGTTCTTTTGTTAGTAATAATACATTATCTGAATATCATAATGCAATAAAAGAATCTCATTCACCTGGAACTCATGCGGTAGTCACAGGTGTGGTTTCTAACATATTAGGAATAAAAAAACAAAAGTCAGTATTACATTTTCTTTATGGATTTTCTGTGAGCATGATAGGAGCAGCATTGAGATTAGGAATGATAGAGCATTTTCAAAGCCAAAAAATTTTACATCAATTAAAACCTGTAATCACAGAAACTTGTAATGAATATATTACAAAATCATTAGATGATATGTGGCAATTTGCACCTGAATATGATATTATACAAATTGAACATGAACAACAATTTTCTAAGATGTTTATTACATAACTGGTTTTGTTAAAATGAATAAAAGAATACCACGAATAGGAATTGGAGGTCCAGTAGGATGCGGAAAAAGCATGCTTATAGAAAGAGTTGTACCTATTCTAGCCAAGAAAAATTATCAGATCAGTATTATTTCAAATGATGTTATATCACAGGAAGATGCTGATAGAATGCGTCAAAACTTGGCTACTGATCAAGGATTACTACCTGAAAATTTAGTGATAGGTCTTGCCACTGGTGGGTGTCCTCATACAGCTGTACGTGAAGATCCATCAATCAATTTATCCGTAATTGAGCAATTGGAAAACGAACACAGTAATCTGGATTTAATCATAATTGAGAGTGGAGGTGATAATATTACAACAACATTTAGTCCTGCCTTGGCTGATTATTTTATTTATATTATTGATGTTTCAGGAGGTGATAAATATCCAAGGAAAAGAGGTTTGGGTATAGAAACGGCTGATCTATTGGTTATAAATAAAATTGATCTTGCAGAATTGGTTAATGCAAATCTGGATGTGATGGAAAGAGATGCAAAAATTGTTAGGAAGAATAAGCCTTATGCACTTGTTAACTGTAAAACTGATCAAGGCATAGATACGGTAGTACAGCATATAATAGAAGATGTGTTGTTTGATCAACCACCAAAAAAAATGGTGACTAGTGTAAAATGACTGATTTAAAATTTTGTGAACCAGATGATGTTCCAGCAATATTCTCAGCGTATGATAAAAAAATAGAGCAACTGGATGTAGGCAAATCAGGCAAAGTTGGACTTTTGAGGTTAAAACTTGAAGAAAATTCAGATAAAAATAAAACTATAATCACTGACCAATATTCTCAGGTTCCACTTTATACACAAAAAGCACTGTATTATGATGAAAAACTGCCAAATATGGCTCATTTGTTTATCATGTCACCATCAGGAGGCATATTACAAGGTGACCGATATCGAATGGATATTTCTCTAGCAAATAATGCTGTAAGCCATATTACAACACAAGGTGCAACTAGGATTTACAAAATGAATTCTAATTATGCAACACAGCTGATTAACATAAACGTTGGAAAGAATTGCTATTTAGAATTTATACCAGATCAGATAATACCATTTAGAAATTCTAGATATTATCAAAAGGTATCATTAAATGTAGATCCTTCTGCAACATTGATTTATTCAGAAATAATTGTACCCGGAAGAGTTGCAATGGGCGAGTTGTTTTCATATGATCTATGTTATCTTAAAACAATTGCACAAAATACTGAAAAAAAGATTAAATTTATTGATAATTGCATGTTAAAACCAAAAAATCAAAATATGAATACGCTTGGAATGTTTGGTAATCATACTGTTTTGGCATCAGTATATATTTTGACAAAGAATGAACATATACAGATTCTAAATAAAAAAATAAATTCAGTTATAAAAAATAATGATGAGGTTTCAGGTGGTTCTACTATATTACCAAATAATTCTGGGTTATTGGTAAGGTTAATGTGTAACTCATCTGAAATAATTAAAACTGAAATATATGATATAGTTAGAATTGTGAGAAAAGAAATACTTGATGCAGAATTTACTGATATCAGAAAAACATAAAATTATATCATCTTTAGTGTATCTGTTGCAGTGATGATACCAATTATTTTTGAATTTTTTGAAACAAGTATACATTTGGTAAATTGTAGTAATGGCCCAAGTGTGTTAGCTGGTGTACTGTAGTTTATTATCGGTGGAACTGCTGTCATTACATCTTTTAGCTGTGTTTGTTTCCACTGGGAAATATTAGAATCTGCTAATTTCCTTACAAGACCTTCTTCACTAACTATCCCAACAGGTTCAG
>JASMGS010000018.1 GCA_030751155.1 Candidatus Nitrosopelagicus sp. | reverse complement strand
GTTCTAGATTTTTTGTCTTCAATTTTTTTCAGCATAGAGATTGTTTTATCGTCATCAGATCTACAGATAATTGCCAAGGCTCCTTGACCAGGTGATGGAGGAAAATCTTTTGTGGACAATGCTGAGTGTTTGACGTCAGAATCTAATCTAGAAATTCCTGCTTGTGCTAATATGATTGCATCAAATTTTCCATCCATAACTTTGTTAATCCTTGTTTCTATGTTTCCTCTTACTGGTTTTACCACTACATCTGGTCTAACTCTAGAAACTTGAACTGCTCTTCTTAAACTGCTTGTACCAATTATGGACTTTGATTGAATTGTTCGGAGATTAGAACCATCCTTTGTTATTATAACATCATTAGATGATTCTCGCTTTGGTATAGAAGCAATCATCAACGAATCTGGGATATCTGATGGAACATCCTTCATGCTATGTACAGCAAAATCAACTTGCTTATCTGCAACTGCTTTATCAATTTCCTTTTCAAATATTCCCCTTTGATCTATTGTAAAGAGAGCTCGTGTATCGGTATCGCCTTTTGTTGTTATAGTTTTGATTTGAAATTCTGAGACTGGATTTTGCTTTTGTAATTCTGATATTACCCAATTTGTTTGAGCCAACGATAGCTTACTTCCGCGTGTTCCTATCAAAAATGTCAATTTCTCAGTGCCTCTAATGATAATCCATAGGCACCAATTGTCTTTGTAATATCTACATCAGTATGTGCGTCTGACAAAAATGCAGTCTCATACTGTGATGGTGCAATAAATATTCCATTTTTGAGAAGATTTGAAAATAATTTGTGGAATTTTTTTGTGTTTGATTTTTTCGAAGTTTTATAATCAATCACTGGCTTGTTTGTAAAGAAAATTTGGAACATTGAAGCCAATGAATTAATCTGGTGTGGAATTTTATAATCTGTTGCTAGATCATCAATTTCATCTACCAAAAGTTCGCAATTTCTTGCGAGTTTTTCATATAATTTATTTTCCATTTTGTTAATTGTCTTGATGGAGTTAATTGCTGCCGTGACAGATATTGGATTTCCTGCAAATGTACTTGCTTGATATACATTTCCGCCTGGTGCAAGTTTATTCATTATCTCCTTTTTGCCACCTACTGCAGCTATTGTAAACCCATTTCCAAGTGCCTTTCCAAGAGTAGTAATATCAGGTTTAATCTTGAAAGTCTTTTGTGCACCACCATTCGATACTCTAAATCCTGTAACAACTTCATCAAAAATTAGAGGAACATCATGTTGTTTGGTAATTTTTCTTACATCAGAAAGAAAATTCTTTTCAGGCAAAATCAGTCCCATGTTTGCGAGAACTGGTTCTATGATCAGACCTGCAACATCCTTATTTTTTGAAAGAACTTGTTCAAGTGTATGTGAATCATTGTAGGGAACTACTAGTGTGTTTTTTGATATTTCCTTTAATCCACCCTCAGAAACTGAAATTCCAATATGTGCAGACCCAGAACCAGCTTGAACTAAAACTGAACTGTATGCCCCGTGATAACATCCTTCAAACTTAATAATTTTTTTCTTTTTTGTAAATCCTCTTGCTAATCTTATTGCTGTCATTGTTGCTTCTGCACCAGTGTTAACGAGACGAATTTTATCCATTGAAGGAAAGTTTTTTCTGATTAGTTTTGAAAGATCGACTTCAAGTGCAGTTGGAATTGTATACAATGTTCCTTTTTTTAGCTGTGAAGAAACTGCGGAAATTATCTCCCTTCTTGCATGTCCAAGCAAGAGGGCACCATACCCATTACAATAATCAATGTAGCGCTTCCCATCTTCATCCCAGATTGTATCCCCTTTTGATTTTTTAACAAAGAAGGGATGAGGTTTGTAAAATCTCACCGGACTGTTTACTCCTGAAGGAATGATCTTTCTAGCCTCTCCAAAGAGTTTTTTTGATTTAGAGCCCATTTACAAAATTCGTGTTAAATCTCACTAATATCTTTCTAATGCGTACTGGTACTTTTTTTACGTCTTGAGAGTAAATTGTAAACTACTGCGACTAGCATTGTTCCAGTAAAAGGGGTAGTCCAATAGAGCCAAAGGTCACCTGGAGTTCCCGAGATAATTGCAGGCGCGAGGGATCTGATTGGGTTCATTGAAGCACCTGAAACTTCACCGAAAAATAAAACGTCCAAAGCAACAATTCCACCTATTGCAACTCCACTTAGCTTTGCAAGTTTTTTGTTACTTACTACGATATAGATTACCCACATTAAGAATACGGTTGCAATAATTTCAATTCCAATGATTGATGCCCAATCATGTTCTAAGTTTGGTGCATTTGTTCCAATATTTGCATGATTACCTATTACAAACAATACAAAGACGCTTCCCAAAAAAGCACCGATTGCCTGAGCAGTAAAGTAAACTGGCA
>JASMGS010000017.1 GCA_030751155.1 Candidatus Nitrosopelagicus sp. | reverse complement strand
GGTTCCATTTGCAATGTCTCTTGTAACTTTGTTTTGTCGTCTATAAACCACTGCTCTTTCACCCATCCAGCTTTTGAAAACAGCCTCAATCGCTAATTCTAATTGCTCGTTAGGTGAGTCAGGAAATTTTCGTTTAGTGTGCTTTTCACAAATTTTCTTGTATTCTAAAACAATTTTCTTTAATGATTTAACATTTAATTTACTATCATCTTTCACTTTTTGTTTTTTCTTAGTTGTGTTTAACACATTATCAAACTTTTTGTCATCTACACCAAAGACAACTTTTCCAAATAATTGAATGAATCTTCTATATGAATCCCATGAGAATCGTGGATTGTTTGTTTGTTTGGCAAATCCTTCTACTGTTTTTTCATTTAACCCTAAATTCAAAATTGTATCCATCATCCCTGGCATAGAAATTGCAGCACCTGATCTAACTGAGACTAGTAATGGATTTTTTGTAGAATTCCATTTTTTATTTGTCTTTTTTTCCATTTTAACAATATTTTTCATTACTAAAGGCATTACATCTTTTGGAAGTTTTTTTCCATTTTCATAGTATTGGTTACAAACATGGGTTGTGATTGTGAAGCCAGGTGGTACAGGAAGTTTTAGACGTGTCATTTCACTTAAACCAGCGCCCTTACCACCGAGTAGCATTCTATTTTTAAAGTCTGCTTCTTCAAACGCATAAACAGGTCTGAATTTTTTCATGAGGTATGCTCGATTTGAGCTGCTTTTAAACCAATCCACGTGAAAAATCACTAAGAATACTTTCCCAATTTTTTGCTTTGATAACACCACTTGCTACTAGGATTCCCTTGGAACCAAGTTTTACAGCACGGGATACATCTTCCGCAGAAACTATACCAGCACCACATAGTAGCTTGGTAGAATTTTTTGCAGATTGTACAGCATTGATTGAATTTGTTATTAATTGTGGTTTCTCAGTTGATATTGCTCTACCAGTTCCAATCAATTCAGGAGGCTCAATTGCTATGAAGGTTGGATTTATTTTTGCATATTTTTTTGCCTCACTAACATTTTTCACACAAACGACTGTCTTGAGTTTCAGTTTCTTTAGACGTTTTACCAAATTTTTAATTTCACTTTCTGTGATCCGATGCTCACTATGATTAATTATTGAACCATCGATCTTTGATTTTTTTATAATTTCTGGTATCATAAAACCAGTAGTACTTCCAATTTTTTTATCATCTAGATGTTGTGCTAAAACAATAATTCCAAATTTTGTGATTAGTGGGATTAAATGATGTGGAGGTGCAATTGCAATTTTAATTTTGTATTTTTTTGAAATTTTTTCTGCTATTTTTGCAAGTTTTATTATTTTTTCACCTGCAATCTCTTCATAATTTTTACAGTTTATGATGAACATTTACGTATAATCTGGTTTTTTCTCATATTTTAATTTCATAGATAAGACAGTCATTGTAAGAATCATAGCAGCAATATTTACACCCATAATATATACATCATCAAGTGCCATTCCATAAACTAACCATAATGCTGCACCAATGAAAATCAGTATCATCAAATACCGTGATACATCATCTAGTTTTTTTGTTCTATATCCTTTCATAATTTGGGGAACCCAACCTGATAAAATTAAGATCCCAGCTAATATTCCAATCACTGCCATTGTTGTTTCATCTAATTCCATATAGATCAATTCCAAAAAAATTGATCAAGCCCTGTTTGTCTGGGCTTACCAATAATTGTATCAAAATCCATATTCATGGATGAAGTTATTTGATCAAGCGTACTTTGCATAAATTCCATATATTTCGAAGAATCTATTTCACTTTGTTTTGCCAGTTCAACAGGTCTAACTCCAGGTTTGTTTATAATTTTGACATATGATATTCTATCGCCTTTTTTTATTTCCCTAACAGATTCTAGTTGTTTTGCCGCACGAATATGTTGTGGTATGGTTTTTGTATATTCATTAAGCGATTTGCTTAGCATGACATTAAATGCAAGCTCAGATAATGGGATTTCTTTAGCCTGTATTTTTCGTGAACATTCAGCAATTTTTGAACTTATTTTACTTTTTGCATTTTTAAACTCATCAGAAGTTTTCACTTCTGATAATATATCTAAAAGATCATAAAACAATGATTTGATAAAGGCAGGAGTATGGGATTTCTTTCCAGTTAATCCTTTTACATCAACCTTACCATTTTTTGTTACACCGAGGTAATTCTTTTTTCTATCACTGAGTACTACATACCTGTATTCTTTTTCAACTTCTAATTCTACACCATGATTGTTTTTTGCTTGATTGATTATTGTTTGCATCTGTTGCTCTGTAGGATTTTTCACAAATATTGAATCTGTGTCACCATAAAGAACATCAACATTTAATCCTCTACATTTTTCAATTGTATCTAAAATTATATGTCTGCCAGTTGCAGTTGTTGCTTCCGCAGCAGGTAAAAAGTATAATGGGAATATCTGTGCACCCATAACCCCATAACTCGCATTGAGTATAACTTTCAGCGCAGCAGCAACAACAGTGTATAACTGTCTTTCTTCATTTGTTAGATTTTGGTTTTTTGACATGGTTTTGTAATAATTCACTCTTAGATCTCTCAGTGAACCAATTAGTACTGATGTTAAACCATTTTTCTTTATACAAACCCAATGATTTGTTTGCGGTATCATATTTTTTTTGCATTCAGTATGTGAGCAGCGTACAGTTTCGTATGACAAGTTTTTAACTTTGATGATACTTGGGTACAGACTTGCAAAATCCATTACAGTTACATCAAAATGAATTCCTTCTTTCGGTTCAACTACTAGCCCTCCACGATATTTCTTGTCTTTTATAACAGCATCATTTGTAACATCAGTTGATCTTTTATCAATTTCTTCTCTTCTAGGAATTAACATGTTATTTTTCCTATGTTCGTAGTATAGCAAACTACGTATCCATTGTGAAACACCCATCCTAGAAATATCATCAATTGGCATCCTCCCAATTCTGCTAATGACGACGAGTAAATTCATCAACAAGTCATCATTGAAGCTAGTTAGCTTGTAGGTAAGATAGGCATCATTTTGACAGTATTTTCCAATTTGATATAATGTCATTTTATCAATCTCTACTCCATAATCTAATTTTTGTTCATTCAGTAAGCCTTTTGACACACTGTTTAATGAAAAATCAGTATATTTTTGGCCAAATGCATAAATTTGAAAAGCACGATTCGATAGAGTTCTGTACAAATCAAGGTGTACACCTTCCTTTAATGTTGCAGAATCCTTCATCATGTATAGTGGATTAGTATTTTTATCAATTCCTAGTCTTTCTGCACGATTGTACAAATATGGTAGATCAAACCCATCACCATTGTATGTAATTAATAATGGGTAATCTTTAATCAGGTTGAACACATCTTCTATCATTCCTTTTTCGTTATCTTCGTCATAAAATCTAACTTTGATATCTGGTGCTAAATCATTAGTTCCTTCACTTATATCATTTCGTCGTAAAACAAATACCTGTTTTAGGTTATCACTAGATTCAAAACCGATTGCGGTGACTCTTCCTACTGCAGTTTTAGCATCAGGCAAACGATTTTTTTCTTCGGATTCAACTTCTATGTCTAAACTAATTCTTCTTAATTTTGGTATAGGCTGGTTTAGAAGATCTGCCCAATCTGAAACATTTTTCATGAACTGTTCATGATCTGGTATGTTTAATTCACCAAGTTTATCCCATAACATACTTTTTAGTGATAACCTAGTTTCATCAGAAATTTTAAAATTATGTGGAGTTAATTTGTCATTCTCTATCCTATAATATTTCCCAACAATTAGCGAATTATCGTATAAATAATTTTCATAATATTTTATATCGGCTTCCCAAGCTTCAACAACATTTCTTATACTTTTGTCAGTTTGTGTACCACCTATTGCTAATGGATCACTAACTAAAATTTTTGAAACAGTTATTGTTTTATCTTCAAGGAGATCAGTTTTTGTTACTTCCTTTATACTAATTACATCTGAACGCTCAGAGAGAAAATCTAATTCTGCTGGTGACATTTTAGAAAAACAATAGGGTTTATGACCTGTTTTGTCAGTCCATAAAACAATTTTATGAGATGTTGGATCATAAAATTTTAGAACAACAGCTTTTTGTTGACTATTATAATTTGCAGAAATTAGTAATAAATTGGATGTGCTTTCCAAATTATTATTTGTGATTTGTTCTGTCATTCTAGATGTTTTGTAATGATTTTGACCAGTATTGAATTTTGGTTTTTTCTAGTTTTTCAACCTTGGCTCCTGCCTGATTAAGTAGGTCATAATCAGTTTCAGGGTAGCTGTCTAGACAAATTATCCGCTTAATTCCTATTGTGATTGCCATTTTACTACATTCTAAACATGGAACAAATGTTGAATACAAGACAGTGTCTTTATTCCCAGCCTCAATTCCTAAAATTGCACAATGCATTATGGCGTTTGCCTCTGCATGATTACATAGGCATCTATCAAGAGATTCACCGGATTTAATTTTGCCTTCCATTCTATCCTGACATCTTTTACAACCACCTTCATAGCAGTTTTTTATGCCTGGCGGTGTACCGTTATAACCCATTGAAATCTGTCTATGATCACGAACTATCACTGCACCAACTTGTCTAGTCAAACAATTAGAACGTAATTTCGCTAATTCAGCTTGTAGCATAAAATACTCATCCCATGTAGGTCTTTCAAATGATTCTGACAACATGATTGGTTTTATTTCCTGTAATATAAGATAAAGTTCATTTATTCATGCATCATGCTTTGGGAAAACTAGTTTTATAAGATGACTTGATAAAAAAATCATATGCCTAAATGTTGTATATGTAAAAAGATTGAAGGTAAAATTAAGATCAAGGAAGGTAATCCTGCATACAAAGGAAAACCTATTTGTGCTGAATGTCAGGGATATAGAAAACTCTTACTTGAGGATCATAAACACTGAATGCTAACATACAGTCAACAATCATAATTCAAAACTATAAAATCAAAACATATCCATAATCAAATGGTGAAATAGACATAATGAATTTTATCGAGCATAAGCTAATCAAACCGAATTCTATAGAGATTAGGGAATATCAGACTAATCTTGCAAATGACGTAAAAAATCAAAATTGTCTTATTGTACTTCCGACAGGTCTTGGTAAAACCACCATTGCGTTACAAGTGATTGTTGATTATATGCAAAATGGAACAGGTGGGGTGTTATTCCTCGCACCAACTAGAGTTCTAGTCAACCAACACTACGAATTTCTCAAAGAAAATTTGCTTATCGCCGATATTGGAATTGTAACCGGAGAAGATTTGTTAAGTAAAAGGAAGAAAAAATGGATGAACAGTGTGGTTTGTGCTACACCTGAAATAACAAAAAATGACTTTGCCAGAAATATGGTTTCTCCAAATCAATTCGCACTTGTAGTTTTCGATGAGGCACATAGAACTGTAGGAGATTACGCATATTCGATCATTGCCGAATATTTCCAAAATACTGATACACGTATACTGGCCATGACTGCAACTCTACCAAGTGAAAAAGAAAAAGCAAAGGAGATAGTCACTAGATTACGCATTAAAAATTTGATTGAAAGATCAGATGAAAGCCCTGATGTAAAACCATACATTCAGAAAACTGAAACAGAGTGGGTTAGAGTAGATCTTACCAAGGAAATGAAGGCAATTCAGATGTGTATTAAACTTGCATTAGAAGAACGCTATAAAGAATTACGTAAAAATGGTTTACGACTCTCTGATAACAAATCTCTTTCACAATTACTAAATGCTAGACAATATGTTCTGACTCAAAATAGACGTTCAGCGAAACCACTTTTTACGGCAATTAGAATTACATACGCATTAAATATTTTTGAAGCACATGGAATTACACCATTCCTAAAGTTTTGCGACAGGACAAAGGAAAAAAAAGGTGCTGGTATTAAGGATCTTTTTGAAACTGATCCTAATTTTACACGAGCGATAAGTTTAGCAAAAAATCAACAGTCTAATGGTTTAGAGCATCCAAAAATTGATAGACTGGTTGATATTTTACATGATGTAGAATCTAAAGTATTAATTTTTTCTAGTTATAGAGACTCTGTTAATGTTATTCACCAAAAACTTCTTGGTATGAATATATCTGCTGAAATTCTTATAGGTAAATCAGGTGAAACTGGACTCAAGCAAAAAAAGCAGATAGAAACTGTTCAAAGATTTCGAGATGGAGTGACAAAAGCTCTTATTGCTACAAGAGTAGGCGAGGAAGGATTAGATATATCAGAAGTGAATTTAGTAATTTTTTATGATAATGTACCAAGCTCTATTCGGTTTATACAAAGAAAGGGAAGAACAGGAAGAAAAGATAAAGGACGTTTGATTGTACTAATTGCAAAAAATACAATTGATGAGACATATTATTTTATTGGTAAACGAAAAATTGAGTCTGCAAAAAATATGGGAGATAAAATGATAAAGCATCTGGGAAAAGATGAAAAAGTACTGGATGATTTTTTTTAGTTATGATAAACGTTTGATGATATGATAACCATACTGTGTTTTTATTGGCTCAGAGATCTCTCCAGTCTGTAAGGCAAATGCTGCATTTTCAAACTCTTTGACCATTTTTCCTCTACCAAAATAACCTAAACTCCCGTCTCTTTTTGCACTACCAGAATCAGTAGAAAATTGCCTAGCCATTTTGGCAAATTTTTCACCCTTTTTTATCTTATCCAATATTTCTATAGCCTCACTTTGCTTTTTCACAAGGATATGAGAGCACTTTATTTTATTTGCCATTTCAACACTATTCGAAAAGCCTTTTCCTTAATTCAGGCACATTTTTGTATATCATATCACGAATTTTTTCTTGGTCATTTTGGGTTGGCATTTCTTTTTTTAATGATGATAATGCTGCCATGGCTAAACCCAATGTTTGTCCAATTATTAATCCATAAACAAATTCTTTAGAATCTGAAATTTTAAGAACGTCATTACTTCTTTCAATTTCTCCCAAGTATCCCTCAATTTGTGATATCGCGCTATCCATTGTTTGATTTATCATCATTTGTATTTGCTCATCATGACTCATGATTGATGAAACAAATAACATGTAATAAATATACAGTTCAAGTTCTATATACTGACTGGACTTTGTCCAAATTTTGCTAATCCGCAATTTAGATTATCAAAAATAATTTTTAGATGAGGTATTTTTTTCTTATTTTTTATTAATCCATATTTTATTGCAATAAGATATGGCTTCTTACGTTTCCAATGATTAATTTTTTCTTTCTCTGAATATTCTGTGTTTTTTAGATCAAGAATATTGGCAGTTATATCACAGATCTTTACAAGTTTTACATGCCAATGTGCTTTTTTTAATTCTCTTACGTAAAGTCTATCTCTCTTTTGCTCTTCAACCCTCGTATCTTTAGTTAATGCAGAAACACATTTGGCAATATGCAAACCAAATTGATTCTTGATGTCATCAAAATCGGTCGGAGTATCTTCAATCGTATCATGCAACCACCCTATAATTTGTACATCATTACCAGTAACACCACTTTTTTTGATCAAGTCAACTACCATTCGCAGGTGATTAATGTAGGGAGTTTTCTTATCTTTTCTTTTTTGATTTTTATGTGCTTTTTTTGCAATATCTTTTGATTCATTTATTAGAGAATTATTGCTCTTAATCATTTTGTGATTTCACAGTATTTGTTACTACCCTCAAAAAATTTTACACTAGAAATGGGAATTCTTTCTTTTAGATTATCAAAAATCCACATTGCAATATTTTCTGACGTAGGAAAATCAAACATATCATTAAGGTTAGTATGGTCCAAATCTTTGATCACATCCCAACACGTAGTTTTCATTTCGTGAAAATCCATCACCATATTGTCTTGGTATGTATCACCCTTTTTCACATCACCTGCAACTTCAATTATGATTTTGGCAGTGTGACCATGCGGTTTACCACATTTTGGATGATCTTTTAGTGTATGTGCAAAATCTATCTCAAATTCAACGCCAAGTTTTGTTTGCATATTCCCTCATTGTATATGGGTTTCAAATACTTAGCGTATATCCACGAATAAATTCTAGATATAAACACAAAATTTCTCTTAAATTGATTCTATTTTCAAAATTAACGTTTCAATTTTGGATTTATTATAGCATCTAGTGCATTCCCAATAAATACAAATGCTAATCCTGTGATTGCAACCATAGCACCAGGTGGAATTATCCACCACCATAAACCTCTAGACGCTGCACCAAAAGTATGTGCGTCATGTAAAATTTGCCCCCATGTCGGAAATGTTGGGTCACCAAGACCTAGAAAACTTAAACCAGCTTCTGTCGTGATTGCAGCAGGAACTGAAATTGCAATACTAGCAAAAGCATAGGGAAGTAGTTGGGGAATAATATGTTTGGAAATTATTTTAGAATCTGTTTGCCCCATAATTTTTGATGCCTCAACATATTGTTTTATTTTTATTTGGAGTGTCATACTACGTGATACTTTTGCGATTCCAACCCAACTGAATATCAATAAAAATCCAATTATCACAAATATACTATTACTAATCGTCACGGCAAGTATAATCAAAAACGGTAGTGCAGGGAGAGCATAAATAATATCATTGAATCTCATCATACCTTCATCAGTTTTTTTCCCTTTGAAACCAGCATACACCCCATAGAGTAATCCTATTGTGACCGAGCCTATAGCAACTACAATGCCAATGAATAATGCCAATGGGGTTCCCCACAAAAGACCAACCATAAGATCACGTCGTAATTCATCTGTTCCCATCAATCCAAATGCTTTTCCACCAACAATTAATTTAGAATCAAGAATTTCCAGTTGCTGATTCACTCCATAAAAATTTACCAAAAACAAATATCTTCCATTTAGAACTTCACCATTCGCATCAGAAAAGATCAGCATCTCACTGGATTTAGTATTTTTGTTAGCATCTAAATTTGCTGATTGAAATTCAAGATTTTTTTTGATATTGTTATCGGTAGTGAAAATCCGTTCATGATGTTGAGTTTTTGTATCTGAATATGGTAATGAAGTAGATAAAAGTAGCATTTCAGTTTGGTCTGGTCTAATAACAGAGATATGAAGCAGTACTGAGCCAGAATATTCAGTATCAAATTCATAGATTAATCCATCTGGGAAATCACTATAATCATAATCTAGCATAAATTGTTGCGATGTTAATGATATTATTCCATCTTTAGTGATTATTTCCGGATTTTCTATTATGACATGTTCTGGTATTTTTTCAGTAGTAAAATAATTCACCCATATTGGAATTGATGTTTTTGGGTATGAAATCCAATTTCCAGGATTATTCCATTGTTTGAATGTATCAATTGGTATTGTGATAACTGCTATAATTGACATAATAATAAGACAAGCCAAAATCCCAATACCCACAAGCCCGCTTCTACTTTTCATGAATTCTCGTTTAATTTCTGATGAAGATGTATCATTCATTCTCTTTTCACCCTTGGATCAAAATAACCATAAAGTAAATCAGCGATAAATATACTAATTAAAAATAAAACAGTGAGGACATATGTTGCACCAATAATAATTGGTAAATCCATGACACTGATTGCTTCAAAGTAAAGTCTTCCCATGCCAGGCCAATCAAAAACAGCTTCTGTAATTATTGCACCACCCAATGAGCCTGAAAGGCTGAGTGCGAGAATTGTTACTATTGGTGGAGCTGCGTTTTTTAATGCATGTCTATAGATGATTTTATTCTTTTTTATACCAATAGCCTTTTTTGCCGTGATAAAATCTTCTTGCATTGTACCAACCATAAAATTACGTACTAGGTATGCCCAAGAGCCAAATCCAATAATTACTATGGTAATTAATGGTAATGCCATGTGATAAAGTAATGCGATAACATATCCCGGTTCACTTGGAAGCATAGACGGTGTAGCTCTTGCTGGAAAAATATGATATGTAAACGCAAATAAGAAAATCATTAACATGCCTATCCACCATACAGGAAAACTACTACTAATTACTGCAAATGTGGAAGTAAGTCTATCAACTACTGAACCTACTTTACTGCCTGATAATGCACCTAAAAATATACCAATCATTGATATGATAATTGTGGCAGTAGTAAAGAGTAAAACTGTACGCGGAATCTTTTCTAATAATATTTCTCCAACATTTGAAGAACCAGAGTCACTTGTAAGGAATGTAGCATTTCCAAAATCAAGAATTAGTATCTTATACATTGTGAAGCCAATCCTTTGTGGAGAATACCATGGATTATCTAGCCCAAGTGCTTTTATTCGCTGATCTATCTGTGCCTGGACAAACTCTTCAAATTCTTTTACACTATCAAAACTTTCTACAATAGAACTGTTCTCAGTAATCTCTGATCTTACTTGATAGATTATTCCTTGTTTCAAAATAACATCCATGTTAGAGCCAACCAATGCTATAGTCAGCAATAGTGTAACCATTAGTACACCAAACATTGTCAGGCCTCTTGTAGCAATGTATCTTTTTAGACTCAATAATCAGATCTAGAAAAATTACCTTATAACTTATTTCAGTTAAAATTTTAATTCTACACACTATTTAATAATATAGAGTAGATCTAAAATTAGTATGCGATGTGCGAGTTGTGAGAATCATAAACATTATGAATGTATTGATTGTCAGAATGATCATAAAACACATCTTTGTAATTGTGATTGTCATACTACAGAGCACAAACACGAGTAAGTTGATCCATTAATACTTCCAGCAAAAAACAAGATTCATAAACCATTAAATCAATTTAGAGAAATCACGAATCTATTATGAAAAACATTGGAACATTAGAATACGTATTAGACAAATATTCAGGAACATGGACCTGGAAAATCACTGGCGATAGGGCTGTTTTCATGGTATCAAAAATAATTCCTAAAGTATGGTATGGTGATGGCCCTAACGAAGTCATTGTTCCCGATGACGAAAGTACTGTGAAACAAATTAAAATGATTCTAGAACGATATCCTATGGAGATACTCTCAAAATCTGTATGGCAGAGAAAATCATCACCAGTTTTAATTAAAAAACAAAAACCAGTAAAAATTGAAAAACTTTCAAAGGCTAAACCTGGGAAACAGTTTCGTGGAAATTTATTAAATTTCCAAAAGGAGGGATTAGACTTTCTTTTAAAATCCACTGGTAATGCATTACTAGCGGATGACATGGGATTAGGTAAAACTGTTCAGACACTTGCATACATTGCATCAGAAAAGCAATCACTACCTGTTCTTGTAGTTGCACCACTTGTCACATTAAAAAATTGGCAGCGTGAAATTATAAGATTCATGAAAAAACGAAGTAAGAATGGAAGAATAATTGAGGATGATGCTCCTACTACCACACTTATCCGTACTGGAAAAAATGAACCGCTTGGAGATTTTGATTTTTATATTATCAATTATGAATTATTGAAAAAGAGATTAGATGATATATCAAGACTAAAAATTAGAACTGTCATATGTGATGAAGTACAACATTTACGTTCTAAAACAACACAAAAGTATACAGCTATAAAAAAAATAGCTGGGTTAGACATAGTGAATTACAGAATAGGTCTTTCTGGAACACCAATCTATAATCACGGTTCTGAAATATGGCCTATAGTTGATATTTTGAAACCAGGATTTTTGGGTAGTTTCAAGGAATTTTGTGAATATTTTTGTTATATGAATGAAAAAGGACGTGCAATTGTGCTTGAAAATAAACGAGAGAGTTTACGACATGAATTACAAAAACATATCATGCTTCGACGAAAAAAATCAGATGTATTAAAAGAATTAAAGGATAAAGTGAGACATAAAGAATATGTTGACGCAGATGTTGATTACTATAAAAATGAATTAAATAAAATTTGGCATAAATTAGAGCAAGAGCAACAAAATGCTGAAACAGAATTTGCCAAATCTGCTTCATATCAACGAGCAATTCAGAGTGAACGACAGGCTGCGGGAATTGCAAAACTTCATCATGTAGTTGATTTCGTAAAAAATACAATGGAGATTGAAGAAAGCGTTGTAGTTTTCTGTCATCATAAGATGATACACACGTTACTGCATGAAAAATTAGGAGAGTTTAACCCCGCATCTATAATTGGAGGTCAAACAGATAATGTAAGACAAAATAATATAGATAATTTTCAAGAAGGAAAAACAAAATTGATGATTGCAGGCTTACGCGCTGGTAATGTAGGAATAAACCTAACAACTGCTAAATATGTTATATTTGCCGAATTAGATTGGAGTCCTGCAATTCACCGTCAGGCTGAAGATCGTTTACATAGAATAGGGCAAAAAAATACTGTTTTTGCTTATTATTTAATCGGTAATGGTACACTTGATGATCATGTTGGAGATATCTTGGTTGATAAGGAGTATGAGATTGACACAATTATGGATGCAGGAACTGAATCATTTGAGAATAAAGAAAAATCAAAACTCATTCTTGCACAAATTCATGATAAGATACGCACAAAAAACTAGAGGAATAAATAATAAAAAAGTGAGAAATGTTCCTAAGCTTTACCTATACGGAACATCGTTGTAGTGCAAGTTGGACAGGTACCTTTTGTTGCTGGTTTACCATTTTTCATAGTAACAGCAGTGGCACCTTTGATCTCTCTCTTACTTCTACATTTCACACAGTAACCTGTTGTCATAGTAAAATTGAGTATTATCTCATATTAGCAATGACTTGTGAACTAGATTTCACATTTTTGTGACTCTGTTTTATATAAAATCATCAAAGAATATCCAAACTTTTGCCAGTTTTCCCCTTAAAACCTAGTTTTTTAAAAATAATCAAATAAAACTAGGAATATTATCACAGTTATCAATGGATTGTAAACATTATTTCATTATTTTTATGATATTTTTAGCATTTTTACCATTGGATGTTTTTGCTGACTCATCTATTGATATCTCACTAGATCTTCCGATATACACAAAATCAGATATCATAACTATTTTTGGAAATATTGAACATGATGATTCATTCAATCTTGTTGTAATTGATCCAAAAGCAGATGTTATTTTGAATGAAACAGTTTTGGTTACCCAAGGGGAATTTACGTATAATTTACAATTGAATGATTATGATTTGAATACGAGTGGGATATATCAAATCTCTATTACATATCATGATACAAATAATTCTACTGAAATTGAAATAAAAAAAGAGTTTTTTTATGACGCTGCCCAAAATGTAAATCCGGCAGGTGTAGATATAGAACGTATTAGCGAATCTGACCAGATTCCTATATTTATAATTGGGATTGTCATAATTGCAGGAATATTTCTTTTTCTTGCACGCAATGCTATATTTAGGAGGAAAAATGAATACGACGATGAAGATTGGGAATCCAAAAAAAATCGTGATTATGAAAAATATCATTCCGAATGGATGAGCGATGAGCAAGATTTTTCTGGAAAAGAGAAAAAAGAAATAGATGAAAATGAATTCTTAAAATCATTACAGGGTAAGAATATTTCAGATTATTATAAGATTCTTGAAATACAAAAAAATGCCAGTCAGTCTGAAATAAAAAAACAGTTTAGAATATTGGCTAAAAAATGGCACCCAGATAAGAAACATGGACCGGATGCAGAAAAGAAAATGGCAGAAATCAACATGGCGTATGGCATTCTCTCAAATCAGAAGAACAGGAAACTATATGATCAATATTATCAAAGTGATGATACAGATGATAAGCACTAGCTTATAATCTAATTAGTGACTAATTTTTTATTTTCACTCTACTGTAAAATTACATTCTTAGCAATACTAAATACATTTTGTATTTTCCATCTTATGGGAATAAATTGAATTTACTTGACTTAGCAGAACAATACTATCTAATCACTTTTGGGATTGTTATAGGAATTGGTTTACTACATGGCGCAATTTTGGGAAGAGGTATTCGTTCTCGTTTTCCAAGTTTCAAAAAACATGCACGTATTGTTTCAAGTATTTTACTTGTATTATTTTTAGTCAATGCAATATCAAGTATACTAAAATTTGCGGAGCCATCTAAAGTTACATTATCTACATTAGTTATTCCTACATCACCAGAAGAAATATTTTCACTAGTAATCAACTTATTAGGAATAGATGCGGGATTATGGACAGTTATTGGTACATTCATTACTGTCATTCTTATTATTTTCTTAAAATTTGCAGACATTCATCAAATTGCACGATATTTTATTTTCACTATAAGTTGCATTGTTTTAATAGTTGCATTACTTGGAAAATTTACAGATTTTATACCAAGCAGTTTTCAAATAATGCTATATGCTTTCTACCAGGTTGGTATTACGATAGGAATATTCCTTATAACTAGGCGTAAGGAATCTGATGTTTTATCAGAAATAAAATGATATCTACTGGGAAATTGTAATTGGTTTTTTAATATTTAAGTTTAAAAATAAATTTATAATAGTTTTTTTAAACCTGCACATCTATTTCTAATAGTTACTTCTGTGACACCTGATGCAATTGAAATTTCCTTCTGTGTTTTATTTCCACCTGATGAAATACATGCAAGATATAATGCAGCAGCAGCTATTCCCATTGGATCCTTTCCTGCAACTATGCCAATTTTTTTAGCTTTATTCAACAACGCAATTGCTTTTCGTTTAGTTATTTCACCAAGACCAGCTATACTAGCAATCCTTGAAACACCTTTTACAGGATCTGCTACAGGTATTTTTAGATCAAGTTCCCTGAAAATCAATCTATAACATCTAGCCACATCTTTTCTTCTTATATTGATCCCATTTGCAACATCGTCTAATGTTCTTGGTGTTTCTGTATTTCTACATGCAGCATAAATACACGCAGCAACTAATCCATGAATAGATCTTCCTTTTACAAGCTTTCTTTCTATTGCTTTTCTGTAAATATATGCAGCCTTTTCGATGACTGCATTGGTTAAAGATAGTTTATCTTGTAATTTATCCATCTCACTCAATGCCTGACGAAGATTTCTATCTGATGAAGAGT